>NZ_RCWF01000005.1 GCF_003667345.1 Poseidonibacter antarcticus | reverse complement strand
TCTAATTCGTTTTCACAAATTTCGAATACTTCTGCATCTGCTTCTTTTAGGTTTGCGTTTGATATATAGTTCATTTTATAACCTTCTTTTTTATGATATTTCTAATATTTTAAAGAAGTATAACAAAAATTTAAAATCTACACAATCCAGATATTGCTAAAAGTACTTTAATAAATACAAAAATAAAAAATGATAAACTACACAAAGCAAAATAAATACTAAAAATAGTATAAAATAATAACAAAGGTCTAAAATTGATTGAATTAACACAACTTTTACTTTTTATTGGAGCCGCATTTTTATTATGTTTAGCACCTGGTCCAGATAATATTTATGTATTAACACAAGGAATGACAAAAAGTAAAAAAGCAGCAATAATTACTACTCTTGGACTTTGTTCAGGTTTGATTATTCATACAAGTGCAGCGGCATTAGGAATTTCTGTAATATTTAAAACATCGGAATTGGCTTTTAATATTGTAAAATATGCGGGTGCGGCTTATTTACTTTATATTGGATATCAAGCTTTCAAATATAGAAATCTTCCTTTAGATTTAAATGTGGAAAATTCTAGTTCACAATTAAAAAAGTTATTTGTAAAAGGCTTTATTATGAATATATTAAATCCAAAAGTTTCAATCTTTTTCTTAGCATTTCTACCACAGTTTGTAAATACACAAACAGGAAATGTACCAATGCAAATGATTACTTTAGGAATTATATTTATGATTATGACAGTTATTGTATTTTCTGGTATTGGAATTGCAGCAAATATTTTAAGTTCTAGATTACAAAGTAATCCAAAAATTGTAAAATATATGAATATTATGACTTCAACTGTATTAGTTGGTCTTGGAATAAAACTAGCTCTATCGCAACGATAGAACTAGTAATCTTTTTATTTAGTTTCTAAGTCTTTTTCTACCTTAATTAGTTCAACAACACCATCATACATATCTTGTACGCATTGAACTTCTGTTACGCCTAATCTTCTTTTATTAGAAATATCATAAACTCCACCAAGACTTTGTGAATGTTCACCATTTATTCCTCTAATTTGTAAATGATATTTATTTGTAATTTTTTCAAATTTTTTATAATCATTTGCTAAATTTGGGACTTTTATATGTACGCTAGCTCTTAAAGCTGTTCCTAAATTTGTAGGGCAACTTGTAATATATCCTAGGTGTTTATTATATGAAAATTCTATTTTTTCTTCTATTTTTGAAATTGCACTTGTTAATCTTTGGAAAACCTCTTTAATATCTCCACCTTTTTGCATTGATATTATTCTTAATTGGTCTTCTTCATTAACCCAAACTAAAAAAGTTTTTTCATCATTATGATAAATACCTCTTCCCTTTGGCCATTGTCTATTAAGTCCAGCAGCTTCTAAAAACCTATCACCTGCTTTGAATAAAAAATGATCTTCAATTAGCTTATGAGCAACTTCTTCACTCATTCCATCTAATGGATAGTATTTTCCTTGAAGTTTATCTTCAAGGCTAGTTAAAGCTTTAGATGCTTGATTCTCAACTTCATTTCTTTGTTCTTGACTAATTGCAGGTCCTAGTGGAATATTTGCAATATTTCTTCCTACTCTAATTCTTGTAGAAAGAATATATTTATTTTCAGGGTCTGGATTTGGTGCATTTAAATCATCTGCATTTAAATTACTAATATGTAAATTTTTTTTTTCAAAGCCATGATACTCTTTAATAATTGGATCAAAAAGTGATGAAAATATTGAATAAGATTCAATATCTCCCGCATAAACACCAATTCCACTATCACTATTTTGAACTCCTGAAGCAATTGCATCATTTAAAGTAAAACCCCATGGAGTTGTTTTATCTTTTAACTCTTCAAAAACTTCTTTTGTTAAATATTTCGATAATAATGATTTACAATCACTTGGGAAATTCGGGTATTTATTAGCTTTATTCATATTAATTATCTTACTTGACCTTGTCCATAGATTTTGTATTTAAATGTTGTTAAATCATTGATTCCCATTGGACCTCTTGAGTGAAGTTTATTTGTAGAAATTCCTACTTCCGCACCTAAACCAAATGCACCACCATCTGTAAATCTTGTACTTGCATTTGCATATACACAAGCTGCATCTACTTGATCTAAGAATTTATTTACAGCAGTATAGTTTTCACTTAAAATAGACTCAGAGTGACCTGAACCATATTTTGCAATATGCTCAATTGCTTCATCTACATTTTTAACTACTTTTATATTTAAAATATTTGCTAGATATTCTGTATTATAATCTTCATCTGTTGCAATTTTTACATTTATATACTTAGCTGTTTCTTCACAACCTTTAAGAAGTGTTCCTTTTTCTATAAATGCATCGTATAATCCTGGAAGAATATAAGCTGCAATTTCTTCATGTATTAAAAGAGTTTCCATAGCATTACAAACACCTGGTCTTTGACATTTTGCATTAATTGCAATATCTATAATTCTGTTATGTGCTGCATGTTTATCTACAAAAATATGACATAAACCTTTATCATGTTTAATAACTGGAATTGAAGAATTTTGGCTTATATATTTGATTAGTGCTTCTCCACCTCTTGGAATTATTAAATCTACATATTTATCTTCTTTGATAAGTTTAGCAACACCTTCTCTTGAAGAATCAGGTAATAATGAAATAGCTTGTTCAGGTAATTTATTTTTTGCTAGTACTTGTCTTAAAATATTTGCAATTGCTTTATTTGAGTATTCAGCTTCTTTCCCACCTTTTAAAACACAAACATTCCCACTTTTAAAGCAAAGTGCTGCTGTATCACTTGTAACATTTGGACGACTTTCATAAATAATACCAATTACACCAATTGGTACTGATATTTTTTTAATATCTAAACCATCTTCTGTAATCCAACCTTCTAAAGTTCGTCCAACTGGTTCTTTTTGATCTGCTATTTGTCTAATGGCTAAAGCCATATCTTCAACTCTTTGTCCTGTTAATAATAATCTATCAAGTAGCGCACTACTTAATTTATTTATTTTTCCTTCTTTCATATCTTTATTATTATGTTCTATTATATAATCACAGTGTGCAATAAGCGCATCTGCCATTTCTCTTAAAACCTTGTTTTTAGTATGTGCGTCAAGGTTTGCAATAGTTCGGCTTGTTTTTTTTGCCTCTTCTAAAAATTGTTGCATAGTTTATTCCTATATTTCTTTTATTATTTTAATTATAGCGAATTTATTTTAATTAATAATTTGGAGTATTAGATATTAATGTAGATTAATAAAGGACTAAGATTTAATATGTAGTTAAAATATAAAGAGAGAGTTTCTCTTATATCTTAACTACATATCTTCCTACTGCTCTTCCTGCTAATAATAATTTATATGCATTTTTAATTTCATCTAATGAAATTTCATTTGTAATGTTATCTAAAGTAGTGATTTTCCATCTACTTGCAATTTTTTCCCAAGCTGCCTGTTTCTTTTCAAGTTTACATTCAACTGAATCAATACCTATTAATCGTATACCTCTTAAAATAAAAGGGAATACATTTGTATTTAATTCATGAGAAGATGAAAGTCCACAACAAGTTGCAACTCCATCATATTTTATGTATTTTAATGCATTTGCTAATATTTCACCACCAACAGTATCTATTACTCCTGCATATCTTTCGTTCATCATTGTTTTTTTAGATTCTTCATTAAAAATATTTCTAAGTATAACTTCTTTAGCACCAATATTTTTTAAATAATCTATTTTTTCTTCTTTCCCAGAAATTGCAACTACAGAAAATCCGATTTTACTTAAAATCGAAACAGCAATAGAACCTACTCCTCCTGTTGCTCCTGTTACGAGAATTTCTCCATCTTCTGGCTTCACACCATTTTCTATTAATTCATTTATACTTAAAGCTGCAGTTAATCCTGCTGTTCCAAAAGTCATTATTTCTTTATCTGTTATAGAATCAGGAATTCTAGCTACCCATAAAGCTGGTACTTTTACAAATTCAGCGTGTCCTCCATTTGTATTCATTCCCATATCATAACCTGTTACAAGTACACGCTCACCTGCTTTAAATATTTTAGAAGTGGATTCATATACAACACCAGCTACATCAATTCCTGTAATATGTGGAAAATTTTTAGTAACTCCTGGATTTCCCACAGAACTTAATGCATCTTTATAATTTAATGAGGAATAAGATACTTTTATAACAATTTCATCATCTGCACATTTAGGTATTTCTACTTCTTGTATATCAGCTTCAAACTCTCTATCCGCTATTTTTTTTACTACAAATGCTTTCATGAAAATTCCTTTTAATTTATTTACTTATATTAAGAGTTTAATAAATCTTTTAAACTATCTTTAGGATTTTTACCATCAAGTATTAGTTTAACTTCGTTTGCTATTGGTGTATAAATATTAAATTCTTTTGATAATTTATGAATTGCTTCTGATGTTTTTACACCTTCAGCAACTTCTCCTAATTCTTCTAATATTTCTTGTAATTTTTTATTTTCTGCAAGTCCTAATCCAACCCGATAATTTCTACTCATATTAGAACTAGCCGTCAAAAATAAATCCCCAGCTCCACTTAATCCAATAAATGATGATTTTTTAGCACCAAAATGCTTACCAAATCTCTGCATTTCAACTAAACCTCTTGCGATTAAAGATGCTTGTGCATTTTTCCCTAGATTTAAGCCCTCACAAATGCCACTTGCAATTGCAAGTACATTTTTATATGCACCAGCGACTTCAGCTCCAATTACATCAGTGCTATAATAAGTCTTAATAAAGTCTGGAAAGAAGGGTTTAAATTCATGGTAAAGTTTTTTTGAAGTAGAATTTAAAACTAAAGCACAAGGAAGACCTTGGATTACTTCAGCAGCAAATGAAGGTCCTGAAATAAAACCGATATTTTTTTCAGGTACATAATCTGCATAAATTTCATTTAGAAATTCACCAGTAGTTGCTTCAATACCTTTTGAAGCAACTAGGATTTTTTGATTTTTAAATTCAAAATTCTCTTTTAACCACTGTTTTAATTGTTGTGCTGGAATAGCGATTACTAGATAATCACAATTAAGAGCTGTTTTTAAATCTATAAAGTTTTTTATATTTCGTGGAGTCCGAGAAGTGATAAAAGTCTCTTGATTTTTAGAAAGTGCAAAGTGAAGTGCTTGACCCCATTTACCAGCACCTATTACAGCAATTTTAGGTTTATTACTCATCTTTTGTAATCCTCCTGTATTTAGATTTAGTTTAGGAAATATAAATAGAATCTTTTAAGATCCTATTTATTGTTTTAAGAAAGTCTTTGTTTTAAAAGTTCATTTACTTTAGCAGGATTTGCAGTACCTTTAGATGCTTTCATAGTTTGACCTACAAAGAATCCAAATAATTTATCTTTTCCTGCTTTATATTGTTCTACTTTATCTTCATTTGAAGCAATGATAGCATCAATAATTTCTAAAATTGCACCATCATCAGATACTTGTTTTAATCCAAGTTTTTCAATTACAGTATCAATTTCTTCATCTGGATTTTCCATTAGATAATCAAGTACTTCTTTTGCTGCTTTTCCTGAAATTGTTCCATCTTCGATTGCTTTAATCATTGTTGCTAATTTTTTAGCTCCAACAGGTGAATTTTCAATTGAAACACCTTCTTTAAATCTTGATGGTAATTCAACTGTTAACCATGTTGTTGCATTCTTACCTGTGATTCCTTCTTTCATCATTTCATCAAAGAAGTTTGCAGTTTCAAGTGAGCTTGTGATAACTGATGCATCATATTCTTTAAGACCAAAGTCTTTTATAAATCTTGCTTTTTTCTCATCTGGAAGTTCAGGAATTTTAGAGTATTTTTCTAACATTTCATCTGTAATTATTACAGGAAGTAAATCAGGATCTGGAAAATATCTGTAATCAGCAGCATCTTCTTTTCCTCTCATTGATCTAGTTTCACCAGCATCTGCATCAAAAAGTCTAGTTTCTTGAACAATTTCAGTATCATGAATACCATCTTCCCAAGCTTCAATATGTCTATTTACTTCATAATGAATTGCTTTTTCAATGAACTTAAATGAGTTCATATTTTTGATTTCACATCTAGTATTTAAATTTGTTGCACCTTTTGGTCTAATAGATACATTTACATCTGCTCTAAATGAACCTTCTTGCATATTTGCATCTGAAATTCCGATATATCTTACAATTGAGTGAAGTTTTTTAAGATATAAAATAGCTTCTTCAGCAGATCTCATATCTGGTTCTGAAACAATTTCAAGTAAAGGAGTTCCTGTTCTATTTAAATCAACTTGTGAACCTGATGATGTATGAATACTTTTTCCTGCATCATTTTCTAAGTGAGCTCTTGTAACACCAATAGTTTTTTGTCTTCCATCTGGAAAATCAATTACCAATTCTCCAAGTCCTACAATAGGAACTTCAAATTGAGAGATTTGATAACCATTTGGTAAATCAGGATAGAAATAATTTTTCCTATTAAATATTGATTTTTGATTAATTTTTGATTTAAGTGCAGTACCTAACATAATTGCTTTGTAAACTGCTTCTTTATTTAAAACAGGAAGCGCTCCTGGTAGTCCTAAACAAGTTGGACATACATTTGTATTTGGTTCTTCACCAAAACTTGTTGGACAAGAACAAAATAGTTTAGACTTTGTATTTAACTGTACGTGTACTTCTAAACCTATAATTACTTCAAACATCTATTTCCTTTTTCTAATTATCTTAATATTTTTATATCAGCTGTTAATTTTTGTTTTTCAAAAAAATCTTTTAAATATTTTTTTTCTCTTAATGCCATTACTTCATTAAATACTTTATTTTTTACTACTTCAAAGTCTAATATATCAGTTCCTTCTTTTTTAATAATAAAAAGTGCTGTATACATCTTATTTGCTATGAATACGGGTGTAAAAGCGTTTACAGCAGTATTATTTAAAAGATACTGCATTTGTGGGTTTAATTCTTTTATGCTAAGTTGTAAAGGAGTTCTTTGTACATCAGCAGCTTGAGCTAGTGGACTTTTAATCGTAGCTAATAAAGAAGGCTTTTTAGTTGATGTATATTGAACTACTTCTACTGTTTTAGAAGTTAGGTATTTCTTTTTATTATTCTCATAATATAATTTAACATCTTCTTCTGATGCTATTTTTAATTGACCTTGAACTAATTTTTTAATTAGTTTTTGTCTAGTTACAATTGTTTTAGCTTCTGCTTCGAATATACTATAATCTGGATATTTTTGTCTTACAATAGATTTAAATGTTAAAAGATCCATGTTATTTGATGCGGCAAGTTTTTCGATATATGTGTTGACATCAAAAATATCTACAGAAATATTATATTTTTTAATTAATTGTTTATATAATACTTCATCAACTAATAAACCAACTGCTTGATTTTTATCAATATTTTTATTAACCATTGCTTGGTCAATATCATAAAGTGTAATTGGGTCATCATTTACAGTAAGTGCAATACCATTTATTATTCCAGCAAATGATAAAGTCGAACTAAATAAGAATGCTAATAAAAATTTATACATTATAATTCCTTTGTTTATTAAAACAGACATTTTACCTAAATAATGGTAAATATCTGTTTTGACAAAAAAAGAATTAAATATTTTTTGCTTTTGTACATCTATTTATAAGATAAAATATTGAATTATAATCTAAACCTGAGTGTTCTGATAATCCAATTTCACATGTTTTTGAAGTAGAAAATGCATATTTAGCATTTTTAATACTTTTTGGTAAATCTCTTAATGCTGATTCATTTAATTCAGGATAATTAAACCCTCTATCCCCTGCGAAACCACAACATTTTACATCAGGTGGAATAATTACATCTGTTGAACACATTAATGCTAATTGTTTAAATTTGTCCTCTAATCCCATTTTTCTTGAACTACATGTCGTATGAATTGTAATAGGTTCATTTATTGGTGTAAATTCTAAATCATTAGATAAAAAATCAAGGGCAAATTCGATTGGTTCATAAAGTTTTATATTACTTTTAAATTTCTCAACCATTGTTTTTGTACAAGGACTCATATCACAAAGAACTGGATATTCTCCATTATTTGTAGCTTTGATTAGAGCTTTTTCTAATTGACTTGATTTAGCATTTCCAGCTTCATTAAATCCTTTTGATGAAAATGGCATTCCACAACAAAGGTTAGGTAAATCTTCTGGGAAAATTATTTGGTAACCAGCTTTTTGTAATAATTCAACAGTTACATCAAATAATTGTTTTTCTTCTTTACTAATCGCACTTAATCCCATTGTTCTATTTATACATGATGGGAAATAAACTACTTTTTTACTTAAAACTTTTTGTTCAAAATTAGTATCAATAGTAATAGGTTTTGGTAATGTTGCATCCCATTTAGCAATTTTGTTTTTAGAAAAATCTCTCATAGTTGAAGAAATACTTTCCATACTAGCTGTTCCTAATAATTTATGAACCATATTAGCTCCACCTAACCCAAACTTCATACTTGTTAAAGTCATCGAGAAGTTATTTGCTACAAAATTTGCTACTTTTTTTGCACTTGGGCTTAATTGTTCAGCTCTTAAATGCTTAGTTAAACTTCCTGTATCAATTTTTACAGGACAAGCTGATGAACAAAGTGAACAAGTTGCACACGTTTCTATTCCATCATATTGATATAAATCTCTATATTCTTTAGCTTCTTTGTCTTCACCTAATCTTTCTAGTCTTGAAATTTCTCTGTTTATTACAATTCTTTGTCTTGGTGTTAAACTTAAATCATTTGATGGACAAGAAGGTTCACAAAATCCACACTCAATACATTTATCGACAATTTCATTAGTTGCTGGCATTGCTTTTAGATTTTTCAAGTGAGCTTCTTGGTCATCATTTATAATAACACCTGGATTTAATAAACCTTTTGGATCAAATAAACATTTGATTTTTTTCATCATAACATAGGCATCATTTCCCCATTCAACTTCAATGAATGCAGCCATATTTCGACCTGTTCCATGTTCTGCTTTTAAGCTTCCTTGGTATTTAACAGCAACTGAATTTACAACATCATTCATAAACTCATCATATCTTTTAATCTCTTTTACATCTGAGAAATCTTGAGTAAATACAAAGTGGAAGTTTCCTTCAAGTGCATGTCCAAAGATTAAAGCTTCAGTATATCCGTGCTTTTTAAATAAATCTTGTAATTCTAATGCAGCTTGGGCAAGACATTCAATTGGATAAGCAACATCTTCAATAATTACAGTTGTTCCAGTTTCTCGAACGGCTCCAACAGCTGGGAATAAACCTTTTCTAATTTTCCAATAAAGTGTATATTCAGCTACATCTTTTGTAAAGTAAATATCTCTTACAACATCAAACTCTTTAAGTTGTTCTTGAATTTGTGCAGTTTGTATATCAAGTTGTTTTGCTGATTTTGCTCTTGTTTCAATTAATAAAGCTGTAATATTCTCATCAAAATCTTTAATAAAATCAGGCATAGCTGGATCATTTTCAATACTTGCAAGAGCTGCTCTATCCATTAACTCAGCAGCATCAACAATAATAGTTTTTTCATCACGTGCTAATTTCAATTTTACAACAGCAGTACAAGCTTCTTCCATATTTTTAAAATAGATTAAAGCTGTTGCCTTATCTTTTAAATCTTCAACTGTATAGTAAGTAATTTCTTCAATAAATGCTAAAGTCCCTTCACTACCAATGATTAAGTGTTCTAAAATTTCAAATTCATCATCAAAATCAATTAAAGAATTTAATGAGTAACCACATGTATTTTTGATTTTGAATTTTCGCTCAATTTTTGCTCTTAACTCTTCATTATCTTTTGTACTTTGTGAGAACTCTTTTAAGTCTTTTAAAAATTTCCCATGAGATTGTTTAAAAGCATTTTTACTTTCAGTACATCCTGTATCTAGTTTTGTTCCATCAGAAAAGATTAGTTTCATTGATTTTAATGTTTTATATGAATTTTGAGAAACACCACAACACATTCCAGATGCATTATTCGCAGCAATTCCACCAATCATAGCAGCGTTGATACTTGCAGGATCTGGACCAATTTTTTTTGAATATGGAGCAAGGAGATTATTTACTTGCGCACCTGTTAATGCTGGTTGTAATGAGATATAGCTTTTATCTTCAGATATTTTAAAATCTGTGAACTTTCTTGAAGTTACTATCAAAATTGAATCTGAAATTGCTTGACCTGAAAGTGAAGTACCAGCTGCTCTAAATGTAATACTTAATTCTAATTCATTTGCTAATTCAATAATATCTTGAACTTCTTTTGAATTATCAGTTTTGATTACAATTTTTGGAATTAATCTATAAAAAGATGCATCAGTTCCATAAGCTAGTGTATGTAATTTATCAGTGAAAATATTATCAACTGAAATTTTCTTTGAAATTTGATTATAAAAATTTAAATATTTACCGTCTAACATTTTATATCCTTTAAGTTTATTATATTTGCTATATGAAAAAAAAGGATTAATATTACTCTAGTCTTGGTACTGTATATATTCTTTGTTGTTTATCATAAATAAAAGCAAACATTTTATCTTTTATTTTAAAAATAATATTACTGATTAATTTAAAATAACTTTTATCTTTCATTTTACTTCTCTTATTGATTTTATGTAAAAGGCGAGCGCCTTTTACTATAAGTTATGAACTAGCACTTATTCCAAATAGTTCTGGATAAAATACTAATAATACTAAAACAGTTACTTGAATAAAAATAAATGGTAACACACCTTTATAAATATCAATTGTTCTTACACTACTTGGAACAACACCTTTTAGATAGAAAAGGGAGAACCCAAATGGTGGTGTTAAAAAAGATGTTTGTAAATTCATTGCAATTAATATTGCAAACCAAACAGGATTTATATCTAAATTCATTGCAATAGGAACAAGAATAGGAACAATAATATATGATATCTCAACGAAATCAATAAAGAATCCTAAAACAAAAATTGCTAACATTGTGAATAAAATAAATGCAAATTTTTCATCACCAGGTAAGTTCATCATAAAGTGTTCAACTAATTCATCTCCACCTGTATAAGTAAATACCATAGAGAATGCTGTTGCACCAATTAAGATACCAAATACCATTGAAGTAATTTTTACTGATTCAAAAGCTGCTTCTTTTACCATATCAAATGAAAAACTTCTATATGCAATTGCTAAGAATACTGCTCCAATACACCCTACTGCTGAAGATTCCGTTGGTGTTGCAACTCCTGCAAAAATTGAACCTAAAACCATAATTATAAGAGTAAGTGAAGGAATAATTGCCATTAATGCAACCATTACTTGTTTTTTCTTAGAACCTCTTGATTCATCTTTTGGAATAGCTGGTGCCATATCTTTTTTGAAATATGAAATAATTAAAATAAATAAGATATATGCAGCAATAAGTGCAAGACCTGGTCCAATAGCTGCTTGGAATAAATCACCAACTGGTACTTGGAAAACATCTCCTAGGATGATTAAAACAATAGATGGTGGAATGATTTGTCCTAATGTTCCAGAAGCACAAATAGTACCTGTTGCTAATGGAACATTGTATTTGTATTTCATCATAACAGGAAGTGAAATAACTCCCATTGCAACAACTGATGCTCCAACAACACCTGTAGATGCTGCTAATAAACTTCCTACTAAAACAGTTGAAATTGCAACTCCACCTCTGATTTCACCAAATAAGAATCCCATA
The DNA here is from genome assembly GCF_003667345.1 of Poseidonibacter antarcticus. Taxonomy (NCBI): domain Bacteria; kingdom Pseudomonadati; phylum Campylobacterota; class Epsilonproteobacteria; order Campylobacterales; family Arcobacteraceae; genus Poseidonibacter; species Poseidonibacter antarcticus. The sequence continues at coordinate 194,280 of NZ_RCWF01000005.1, read as the reverse complement.
GATTCTAAAAGTTTTTCAGCAAGTCCAGTTTTTTGTAAAATAATACCCATAAAAATAAACATAGGTACAGCCATTAAGATAGTATTTTGCATTATTGACATTATTCTATAAGGCATAAAATCAAACATAGAAAGACCCTCTTCTATACCTTCAAAAATACTCATAAATCCATCATCAAAACCAATCTCAACGATTCCTGCAATTATTCCAAAAAGTAAAGAAACTGCTGCAAAAGTAAATGCTACTGGAAAACCAAATAGTAACATTCCTAGTGCAGCAAAGAACATAAGAATACCAATCATTTGTTTTCTCCTTTTTCATCAATATCAACTATATGATGTTTATGTTCATTTAATTGACTTTTTAAATTATCAATTTCATTTTTTATGTGACCTTTTTCTGTAGGATGATTACCTTTATATACATTTAGATTTTTTATGAAAAAACCAATTGTTGTAATAATAAGGAAGAAAAATGACATAGGTATAAGAGATTTTACAATCCATCTATTTGTAAGTCCACCTGGATCACCACTTTGCTCATTTGAGTTATAAGCTTCTACAACATAAGGTATTGATTCAATACCTATTAATAAAGCAACTGGCAAAATAAATAAAATCGCCCCAATCATATTTATTCTTGCTTTTTTCTTTTCAGTTAATCTATCGTAGATTAAGTCAACTCTAACATGTGCATCTTCTTTTAAGGTATAAGAAATACCTAATAGAATAATTACAGAGAATAGATGCCATTCCATCTCTTGCATAGCAATACTTCCTGATCTAAAAAAATATCTCATTACAACATCATAAGATACATTTAAAATCATTAATACCATTACGATTGCAGTAAAAGCCCCTACAATATTGGCAAATTTATCAAAACCGCGCTCTAGTTTTAACAGCATAATAATCCTTTTTGAAATTTACAATAAGTTAAGTAAACGTAGTATTTTATACATTTAGTAAACTTATTATATCTATATATAGTTTTAAATTAGTTTTAATTAAGTTTTCTAACCCTTTATAAAGGGTTAGAAATTAAATATTATAAGTTGTCTTTTAAGTATAAATAGTCAGACATTTTTGTCCATTCTCTAGCTTTCTTTTGATAAGCTGCTTGAGAATCTAAAACTTCTTTTAATAAAGGATGATCTTTAGCTTTTTCAACTAATAGCTCTTTATTTGCTTTCTTCATAGCATCCATTACTGGTTTTGGGAAAGTTTTAATTTTAATATTTGGGAATTCACTTGTCATTGTTGACCAAGCTTCACTACTCATATGATAATTTTGGATATACATATCATAAGAACTTACTTTCATAGCTGTAAGTAAAATTTGTTGTAAATGTTTTGGTAATTTATTATAAGATTTTTTATTTACCAAAAATTGTAATTCTGTCGCTGGTTCATGCCAACCTGTATAATAATAAGGTGCAATTTTATGGAATCCCATTTTGATGTCCATTCCAGGGCCTACCCATTCTAATGCATCAATAGTACTTCGTTCAAGTGAAGTATATAATTCACCTGGAGCAATATTTGTAACTTGAACACCAAGTTTAGCCATAACTTCTCCTGCAAAACCAGGAATTCTCATTTTAAGACCTTTTAAATCATCAAGTGATTTGATTTCTTTTCTGAACCAACCACCCATTTGATTTCCTGTGTTTCCACCAGGGAAAGATAAAACCTTATGTTTTTTATATGCTTTTTGCATTAATTCTAAACCACCACCGTAGTAGAACCATGCATACTGCTCAGGTGCAGTCATACCAAATGGCATTGTTGTAAAAGGTAAAGTATCAATATCTTTACCTTTCCAATAATATGATGCAGAGTGACCCATATCATATTGACCACCTTTAACCATATCTAGAATACCAAAAGCAGCTTTATGCTTATTTGCAGCATCAACTCTAATTTTGAATTGCCCATCTGACATTTCTTCAACTAGTTTCGCCATATTATTAGGTGAGTCAATAAATGGAGTTAATGTTGAACCCCATGTAGTTGCTAGCTTCCATTTATAAGTCTTTGCAGCATTAGCTGTAGTTGCAAGACCAGCCAATAGAGCTGTTGTAACAAGTAGTTTTGTAGTAGTTTTTAACATTATCATTTCTCCTTAGATTTGTTATCTAACAAGTTTAACAATACCATGTGATAATTATATGATATTTTTACTACTATTAAATATTTTTAAATATATATCCAGTATCAACTACAGTTTGGATATAGTCATTAGATAGAATCTTTCTTAATCGTCTTATTAAACTTCTAATAGATTCTAATGATGCAAAACTTCCTTCCCAAACGTAATTTTCTATTACTTGATATGATAAAACTTGATTTTTTTTTGTTAAAAAAAGATTTAACAGTAGTCTTTCTTTTTTGGTTAATCTTTGTTCTTTTTTATTTATTACAATTAAAGATGATTTATAATCAAAATAACAATTTGTATCAAAATAGATTAAGTTATCTTGTATTTTACAAAGTTTTTCTATTTTGATCTCTAATTCATCAATAAAAAAAGGTTTTTTTAGATAATCATTACAACCAAAATCATATGATTGTTTGATATCATCAAGTTCTACACTAGCTGATATGATAATCACTGGTATCTCTTTGTAATATTCTCTTATTTTTTTAAGAATTTTAATTCCATCAACATTTGGGACATTTATATCTAATATAAAACAACTATAGCCATCAGCGATTCTTTCCAAGGCTTCTGCTCCATCTAAACATGATTGAACTTTGTAGTCTTTAAGTCTTAATCTTTTACTAATAGTATCATTTAACTTTTTATTATCTTCTAGTAGCAGAATCTTCATCTTAAGCCTTTTTATGAGGTAGTTTAATTGTAAAAATTACATTATCATCTTCATTTCTCACTCTTATAGTTCCCCTCATTTTATCTTCAATAATTACTTTTGCCATATAAAGTCCTAATCCTGTCCCATTATTTTTAGTTGTAAAATAAGGCTGAAAAATTGAGTGTATAATATTTTCATCAATTTTACCTGCATCATCAATAATTTCTATTATATTATGATTTGTTGTCCTTTTGATATTTATGATTATATTTCCTTTGTGATTATTATCTGAATGTTTTTGGATAATTTTATTTTTTGCATTATTTATTAAGTTTAATAAAACTTGTTTAAATTCATTCTCATAGCCGTATATTAAAAGTTCTTCATTTTCATTTATATAATTAAAAGTCATTTCAATATTTGAATAAAACACTTGTTTTCCTATAATTTCATTAATATCACTTAAAGCTTTAGATATTGAAAATAGCTTTTTCTTTGTTGATGGTTTTAAAAAGTTTCTAAAATCATTTAGTGTTCTTGACATATATTTAATTTGAACCATAGAATCATTTACAAAATCATTAACTTCTATATCTTTCAATTCTTTTAATAAATATGATGTTTGTATATCTTGAACAAGAGCTGAAAGTTCAACTAATGGTTCATTCCATTGATGAGCAATTGCTGCTATCATATCACCCATTTCTGCTAATTTACTTTGTTGAATCAAAAATTGTTTTTGTTGAATACGTTCTGTAATATCATCCATAATACAAACAATACCACCAACACTTCCATCAATATTTTTGTAGACTGCTTTATTTAAAATTATATGTTTCATTTGATTTGAAGGTGAGTAATAGGTAAATTCAGATGTGGATGTTGAAAAGGTTTCTAATAATTCTTTATCAATTATCGTGTTTTTTGATGCAACCTCATTTGTGAAAAAATCAAATGCAGTTTTGCCAATTACTTGATCTCTATGTTCATTTACTAAATTTGCAAAAGCTAGATTACATCCTAAAAATTTACCTTCAATATTTTTATAATAAAGAGGATTTGGAATAGTATCAAGTAAAACTTTATCAAATTCAAGTCTATTTGATAATGCATGTTCAACTTTTAATCTTCTTTGTATATTTGCACGAAGAGTTAACACTATAATACTTAGAATCATAATAATTAGTATTGCTAATATAAAGAACTTTGTTAGTTCTTTATATTCAGAACTTGGTTTATTAATTATGATATAGTCATTTAAATTTTTTGTTACATCTATATTAAATCTTTCTAATTCTTTATAATCAAACATATATTCATTTGGAGATTTCTCTAATATTGGTATTTCAGATATTTTTTTGCCATTTAATACATCAAGTGCCATTTTAGATACAGCTTCACCTTGACCGATTGCTGAAGTTAAAAGTCCTCCTACAATTCCATAATTTAAGTAAAAATCCCAAAGTCCATAAATTGGAACATTACTAGATTCTCTAATTTTTTTAAAACTTTGTTTATAAGTAAAGTACTTCCCTGTTGTATCTTTAAATAATAATACAAATAAAATTGCAGTATCTTTACCTAAGTTTGAGACTTTTTTACTAATATTATTAATATCTAAATCATCAATATATTCTATTTCAAAATCATTTTTATATTTTTTTATTATAGGTCTTAAATCTCTTTTTATTGCATAACCTGTTTTTGAAGTATCATTTATTATTACTAATTTCTTTAAGTTTGGATGTAAATGTTTAATTAGTTCAAAATTCTTCTCTATATCAACTTGTTCAACAACACCAGTCATATATTTTTTCATATAATTTTGTTCTAAAAAAGCTTTGTCAAAATTGTTTATTCCGCAAAAAAGAACAGGAAGATTTTCAAATAAATATGTATGATAATTAATCACAAAATCAAAAGCACTGTTATCACTTGCAATAATTAAATCGAAATTTCTATTTTCAAATTGTTTTTTATAAAGTTTTGCTAGTTGGTCTAAGTATGAGGAGTTTGCAATTTTTTTTGTGTCCATATAAACTGTAGTTAATTCTATATTCTCGTAATTCTTAAATCTTTTCTCAATAGTCCTAGAAATATCATCAGTCCAAATATATCCTTTATGATATGAGTGAAGTAATAAGACTTCTTTTGGCTTTTGTGCAAAAAGAAATGTAAAAAAAAGTAAGTTTATTAGTATGAATTTTCTCATTAAAGACCTCTGTTAAGCTATTATATCAAGATTTTGTAAAAATTACATAACTAAATTATGAATTGGGAAAACTGATATATTTTCTTTTTACTTCACAAATTATTTATCTTTATACTAATAAACAAGTAATAGATTTATTATGAAATAATTTCAGATAATAATGGAAATTTTTTTGAAGGTATTAATAAAATGGTCAAATCATATTAAACATATGAATTACATTCAGAAAAATTAGTAGGAGAAGACTGTTTGTAAATAAAAAAAGATAATATTTTGTTTAATTTCATGACCATTTATAGAATATTAGTAATAAATTGTTAATTAATTGTTTGAATTTACAAGTAAAGAGAAATAATTTCACTTTTTATCGTTATATCAAGATTTTGTAAAAATCACATAACCAGATTTTGGTCCATGTGCTCCAATTACTAATGATTGTTCAATATCAGCTGTTTTTGAAGGTCCTGAAATAAATACTCCATATCCAATATCGTCAAAATTTATTTTTTCATATGCTTCATGCATATTTGAAACAATTTCTTTTTCATCAATTACAATTACAATATTTTGTGCAATAAAATATAAAGCTCGATGTCTATTATTTTCATTTTTCATCCAAATAGCACCATTTTCAGCAACTGCAAAATTACCTTTTACAACTGCTACATCTATGTCTTTTAAATTATGTGCATCATCATGGGCATTTGCATCAAAATTTCCTAAAGTAAAACCTTCAACATTTGAAGCAATTTGTTTTTCATCTTTATATAATTCTCTAACAGTTGCATCTAAATCTTTTTTATCAATTACTAAAGCTTTCCCTCCGACACTTTCAATCATTGTTGAGAACTTCTCAAATTTATTTTCAAAAGTTATCCCAAAATTTTCATAAGAAGGAAGTTCTACATCAACAACTACATTATTCTTTCTAATATTTTGTAATATTTTTTCTTTACTAGTCATCTAAATCTCCTTGTTCAAACATTTCTTTAAAACTTTTTTCTGCCATTTTTGGCATATCTCTTTGTTTTCCCCATGTATTTGCTTTACTATAAACAATTGAATCTGGAAGCTTTGGTACAATCTTTCTAGCCATTTTTCCAGCAAAATCAAATAACTTAGGTTTCGACATTAGCCAAGCGGTTACTTTCATTGCCATTTTCTTTTTTGAATCAATCAAATTTAATTCACTTAAATCTTGACGTCTTTCATAAAGTTGCGAATCTAAATCAATTTTTACTGGACATACATTTGTACAAGAACCACATAAAGTACAAGCAAATGGTAAAGTATTATGTTTTTCTGGTTCTTTTACTGAACCTAAAATTGAACCAATTGGTCCAGGAATTACATATTCATAAGAGTGACCACCTGATCTTCTATAGACAGGACAAGTATTCATACAAGCACCACATCTAATACAGTTTAATGCTTTTTTATATTTTTCAGATGATAAGAATTCACTTCTTTTATTATCAACAATAATAATATGCATTTCTCCATCTTCAACGCTCCCGTGAAAATGTGAAGTATAAGAAGTAATTGGTTGTCCAGTTGCACTTCGTGCCAATAATCTTGTAAATACAGATAAATCTTCAAGTCTTGGAATTATTTTTTCAATTCCCATTGAAGCAATATGAAGTTTTGGAACAGATGCTCCCATATCAGCATTTCCTTCATTTGTACAAACAACAACACCACCTGTTTGCGCAATTGCAAAGTTAACACCTGTCATTCCTGCTTGTGCAGTTAGAAAATCTTCTCTTAAACTTGCACGTGCTGCTCTTGTTAAATAAGTAGGATCATCATTTCCTTTTTGGGTTCCTAAGTATTTATGAAATGTATCTGATACATCCATTTTTTTCAGATGAATTGCTGGTAATACAATATGTGATGGTGGTTCATTTCTAAGTTGAACAATTCTTTCACCTAAATCTGTATCAATTACTTCTATTCCTTTGCTTTCTAAAAATGGATTTAAGTGACACTCTTCTGTTAACATAGATTTTGATTTAACCAGTTTTTTTACATTTTTTTCTTTTAAGATTTTATAGGCAATTTCATTATGTTCTTTTGCATCGCTTGCATAATGAACTGTAATTCCCTTTTTATTAGCATTTTTTTCAAACTCTTCAAGATATATATCTAAGTTTGCCATTGTATGAGATTTGATTCTTTTTGCAAATTCTCGTAACTCTTCCCATTCAGGAATAGTCTTAGAAGCTACATCTCTTTTTTCTCTTACAAACCATAATGCTTGGTCATGCCAATGCATTCTCTCATCGTTTGCTACAAATTCTTTTGCATTTTGTGGATGTTTAGTACTCATAATTCTTCTCCTAATAGGATTTGAACAATATGTTTTACTTTTATTGGATGATTATTTCTATTTATAATTCCATCCATATGCATTAAACAAGACATATCAGCACCTGTCATTACAACTGCTTCTGAGTCCAAGTGATCTTTGATTCTATCTTTTCCCATTGCAACTGATATATCTTCTTCTTGTACTGCAAATGTTCCACCAAAACCACAGCATTCATCTTCTCTTCTTAAATTTATAAGTTCAATGCCATCTACTTTTTGTAAAAGATTTTTTAATTTTGAGTCATAAGGAATATTTAATTCACTTGCAGTTGCAAGTTTTAAAGCTCTATGTCCATGACAAGAGTTATGTACCCCTACTTTATAAGGGAAAGAAGAGTTAAAACTTAGATTTTCTAATTTTATTACATCATGTAAAAATTCACATACTTCATAAATAGATGCTTTTACTTTATTATAGTCTTTATCATTATCAAAAAATGGTGCATAATGCTCTTTTACCATTGTAACACAAGAACCACTAGGTGCTACTATATAGTCATAGTCTTTAAATATCTTTACAAATTGTTTGGCTAAAACTTCAATATCTTTAGAACAACCTGAATTTGCCATTGGCTGACCACAGCATGTTTGATTTAAAGGATAATCAATATCCAAACCTTGTTGTTTTAATATTTTATAAGTTGATTTACAGATATCGGGATATAATTCATTCATAAAACAGGGAATAAATAGACCTATTTTCATATATGCTCCTTTTGGATTATAATGTAATTATATATTCAATATATGAAATAAGTATGATATTTTTATTTTTTTAGAAAAATTGAAATATCATTTTCTAAATAATTATCTTTTATATTTATTTTTGGGCAAAGGCTTTTACAAAATTCAAGAACTGTATTTATTTCTACTTTATTAAAAGAGTCTTGTTTTAAGAAATTGAAAATAAATCCTTTATTAGATGTATTATAACAACGTTGTATAAATAATAAAACTTCTTTCTCATTTAATATATTCATAGCTCCACTACAAATATAATAATCAGCATTTATAAGTTCATCTTCAAGTATATTTTTTATAAAAAAATTTGTATTTAAAAATCTTTTTGATGCAGAATTAATCATTTCTTCTTCACAGTCAAGTCCAATATATATTTTTGGTTTTAGATTGTTGTCAAATAAGTAATTATAATATTCACCAAAACCACAACCTGCATCAACTATAACACTTTCTTTAATATCATATTTAATAAATTTGCTTAAAATTTCGAATCTTATGTATTGTGATTCTTTAGAGTTCCAGTGAACACCTCTTGGGCTTATACCATATCTTTTAATAACTTTTTTATAAAATTCTTTATTATTTTTATACCCGATTTTAGACATTATTTACAATTATCAATTTGTTCTATAATTACATTATTATCTTGAATAAACTTAGAAATTATTTTAGAATTAGTATGTTCATATGCTATGTCATAAACTATTCTTTGTATTCCACTTGCAATTAAATTCTTTGAACATTCACTACAAGGTTCTAGCGTTACGTAAATTGTTCCACCTTCTATACTTATACCTTTTCTTGCTGCCCAAATAATTGCATTCATTTCAGCATGTATTTCATATGTTTTTGACCAATCATGATGATCTTTTGTATATTTACCATTCCAATGGTCATTACAATTTTGATAACCACTTGGAGTTCCGTTGTATCCAGTTGATAAAATTCTTCCATCTTTTACTATAACTGCACCAACTTGTTTTGAAACACATTTTGACGCTTTTGCTATCTCTTTTGCAATATTTATAAAACTTTGATCATTTAACATCTTTTGACCTTATATAATTTTATGGAATTATATCTAAAGATATTTGATATTAGTATTTTATCAATATATTAAGATAGGAATTATTCTTTAAGTCTTAAATTAAGCTTATTTATTCTAACAAAAATAAAAATATAATTATAATTGTGCTAATATACTAAAAAAATTGACAATATTAAGAAAAGGCTGATTATGGATTTTAAAGAAATCAAAGAATTAATAAGAGTATTTGACAAAAGTGAATTAAATAAATTAAAAGTTAAAGATGGAGAATTTGAAATTTCTATGCAAACTGGATTTGAAGGTGGAACTGTTGTTTCAACTACATCAGTACCAGCTCCTGCTACATCGGTTGCTGTTGCACCAGCAGTTGCACCTGTTGAAGCCTCGGCACCTGCAGCAATATTAGGAGATACAATTAATTCACCAATGGTTGGAACATATTATGCTTCGCCTTCACCTGAAGCGCCAGCATTTGTAAAGATTGGAGATACAATTAAAAAAGGTCAAACTTTATGTATTTTGGAAGCTATGAAAATTATGAATGAAGTTGAAGCTGAATTTGACTGTAAAATCATTGATATGTTAGTTAAAGACGGTGATCCAGTTGAATATGATATGCCTATATTTACTGTAGAAAAAATATAAAGTTTCGTCATGGCAGAAATTAAAAAAATATTAATTGCTAATAGAGGTGAAATAGTTCAAAGAGCTATTCGAACTATTAGAGAAATGGGTAAGAAATCAGTTGCTGTTTATAGTGTTGGTGATAAAAATGCATCATATTTAAAACATGCTGATGAAGCAGTATGTATTGGTGGTGTTAAATCTGCTGATTCATATTTAAATATCCCTGCACTTATTACTGCTGCTGAAATGACTGGATGTGATGCAATTTTTCCAGGTTATGGTTTCCTTTCTGAAAATCAAGACTTTGTAGAGATTTGTAGATTACATGATATTAAATTTATTGGTCCTTCTAATGACGTAATGGAAAAAATGGCTGATAAATCTAAAGCAAAAGAAGAGATGGTAAGAGCAGGTGTTCCTGTTGTACCAGGATCAACTGGTGCTGTACATACTGTTGAAGAAGGTAGAGTTATTGCTGCAGAAATTGGTTATCCAATTATGGCAAAAGCATCTGCTGGTGGTGGTGGAAGAGGAATGAGACTTATTAATGATGAATCTGATTTTGATCAATTATTCATGGCTGCATCTTCAGAAGCATTGGCTGCATTTGGTGATGGTACTATGTACTTAGAAAGATTTATTAATAATCCAAGACATATTGAAGTTCAAGTTCTTGGTGATTCTCATGGTAATGCTATTCATATTGGTGAGAGAGATTGTTCGTTACAAAGAAGACATCAGAAAGTTATTGAGGAATCACCTGCAATTTTATTAAGTGATGAAACAAGAGCTCATTTACATGATGTTGCAGTTAAAGCTACTAAATATTTAAAATATGAAGGTGCAGGAACTTTTGAATTCTTAGCAGATGATAAACAAAATATTTACTTTATGGAAATGAATACAAGACTTCAGGTTGAACATCCAGTTTCTGAAATGGTTTCAGGGCTTGATATTGTTGAATGGATGATTAAAGTTGCAGAAGGTGAAGAATTACCAGCTCAAGAAAAAATTAAATTTAGTGGTCATGCTATTGAAGTTAGAATTACAGCAGAAGATCCTAACTCATTTTTACCAAGTCCTGGTGAAGTAACTCAATGGATGGTTCCAGGTGGAAGAAATGTAAGAGTTGATTCACATTTATACGCAGGTTATATTGTGCCTCCATATTATGATTCAATGGTTGGAAAACTTATTGTTTGGGGTAGAAATAGAAATAAAGCTATTAATATTATGAAAAGAGCTTTAAATGAATTTGAAGTAGAAGGAATTAGAACAACTATTCCTTTCCATAAGAAAATGATGGAAAATGAAGACTTTATTTCAAATAATTACGATACTAAATACTTAGAAAACTACAAATCACTTGATGATATTTAAGAAATAAGGGTTTTTTCCCTTATTCTTGAAGCTTAAATTAATATTAAAATAGCTATAATGCGCCAAATCATACACATTTATATACCCCATTCTACTTTGATAGATATATATCAAAGATTCATTTTTGATAAACAATACTCAACTTTGACATAACTGAAATTACGTTTTAATCGTACATTAATGGGAAGATAAGATCTACTTATATAACCGTGTATTATTTAATAAAAATATACTAAGGTAAAAAATGACTTTTAAAGATTTCAATTTCAAAGAACAGTTACAAAACGCAATCGACCATGCAGGATTCAAAGAACCAAGCCCTATTCAATCAGAAGCAATTCCTATTGTTTTAGAAGGTAAAGATATGGTTGGACAAGCTCACACAGGTACAGGTAAAACAGCAGCATTCGGACTTCCAATTATTAATATGATGGAAGGACAAAAAGGTGTTGAAGCTGTAGTTATCGTTCCAACAAGAGAACTTGCAATGCAAGTATCAGATGAATTATTTAGATTCGGGAAAAACTTAAACTTAAATACAGCAACTGTATATGGTGGTCAGTCTTATTCTATTCAATTAAGAAATATAGACAGAGCATCAATTATTGTTGCAACTCCAGGAAGATTTTTAGATTTATTAAGAAGTGGAAAAATTAATATTAAACCTTCTTTTGTAGTTTTAGATGAAGCAGATGAAATGCTTGATATGGGATTCTTAGATGATATTAAAGAAGTATTTACTTTCTTACCAAAAGAAAGACAAACTTTATTATTCTCTGCAACTATGCCACAAGCTATTAAAAATCTTGCAAAAACAATTTTAAAAGAACCAGAATTTGTTACATTAACTAAAAAAGATGTTACTAACTCAAAAATCACACAAACATATTATGTTGTTGATGAAAGAGAAAGAGATGATGCTTTAATTAGATTATACGATTTCAAAGCTCCTACAAAATCAATTATCTTTTGTCGCACAAAAAAAGAAGTTGATAGATTATCAACTTTCTTAGTATCTCAAGGATATATGGCAAAAGGTCTTCATGGTGATATGGAGCAAAGACAAAGAGAAGAAGCTATTAGAGCTTTTAAAACATCTAAATTAGAAATTCTTATTGCAACTGATGTTGCTGCTCGTGGACTTGATGTAAATGATGTTTCACATGTATTTAACTATCATTTACCATTTGATTCTGAGTCTTATGTACATAGAATTGGTAGAACTGGACGTGCAGGAAAACTTGGTGTTGCAGTTTCAATTGTAACTCCACATGAATTTAGAATGCTTCAAAAAATTGAAAAAAATATTGGAACAAAACTTGAAGGTAAGATTATTCCAAATATTGATTCAGTTAAAGTGAAAAAAACAGCTGATTTAAAAGGTAAGATTACTGGACAAGAAATCAAAGATTATGCTTTAGAGCTTGTTGAAGATTTAAAATCTGAATTTGATATTGATACTATTGCTGCTAAATTAGCATCAATGCTTGCATCATCTACTTATGTAAAAGGTAATGATAGAATTGGTAAATCAGAAAGTGATATACTAAGATTAATTGAAAATGCACCAAGAGGTGATGACAGAGGTGGTCGAGGTCGAGGTGGATACCGTGGTGGAAACCGAGGCGGAAGATCAGGTGGTCGAGATAATCGTTCTGGTGGAAGACCAAGTGGTGATAGAAATAGAAGTGGAAGATCTGATAATCGTTCTGGTGGAAGACCAAGTGGCGATAGAGAAAGAAGCGGAAGATCAGATAATCGTTCTGGTGGTGATAGAAATAGAAGAAGAGATTAGTCTCTTCTTCCCCACTCTTTTAAATAATTCTTAAAAATAATCTTTTTTAAATTCTTTTTCTTTATTCTTCTTACATTAAATTTATAAATTTGATGGAATATAATATAGTCTTTTTAAATAAAATAACTACATTGCCTATAAATACTTTAAGCTTAATTAAAGGTCTAATAAGTAATTTTCTACTACAATACGGTCGATAAAATCTCATAATAGTCACAAAAGGGTTACTTTGGATATTAAAACTTTCGATACTTTGGATAAGGCAACAGAAAAATCAGTTTCTAGCTTTGCAAAACTTTCTCTAGCACTACTTTTTATAGTGGTGGTATTTTTATGGTCATATACCTCATATGGAGATCTTCCAAATAACACATTTTTAGTTATTGGAGCTGTATTTGGTGCATATATGGCTATGAATATTGGAGCAAATGATGTTGCAAATAATGTAGGACCTGCTGTTGGTTCAAAGGCGATGACTTTAATGTGGGCAATTGTAATTGCTGCAACTTTTGAAGCCTTAGGTGCTTTTGTTGCTGGTGGTGATGTTGTTAAAACAATTAAAAAAGGTATTATCGATCCAGCTTTAATTTCTGATCCTCAGATATTTATTTGGGCTATGACAGCTGCTTTATTATCAGCTGCTTTATGGCTTAACTTTGCAACTTCAATAGGTGCTCCTGTTTCTACTACACACTCTATTGTAGGTGGAGTTATGGGTGCTGGAATTGCTGCTGCTGGCTTTTCAATTGTTTCATGGGGAACTATTGCTAAAATTGCTGCTTCATGGATTATTTCTCCTATTTTAGGAGGTATTGTTGCTGCTATTTTTTTATATGTTATTAAAACCAAGATTGTTTATAAAAAAGATATGATAGCTTCTGCTCAAAGAGTTGTTCCATATTTAATAGCTATAATGACTTGGGCATTCTCAACTTACCTTATTTTAAAAGGTTTAAAAAAAATCATTAAATTAGAATTTATAAGTGCATTAGGTATTGGATTACTTATTGCAATAGTTGCTTATCTTTTAGTTAAACCTTTAATTTTAAAAGTTTCTAATAAATTAGAAAATACAAGAGTGAGTGTTAATACACTATTTACAATCCCATTAATTTTCGCAGCTGCACTTTTAAGTTTTGCACATGGTGCAAATGATGTTGCAAATGCAATTGGACCATTAGCTGCAATTAATGATGCGGTTATGAGTTCTGAAATCTCAAGTAAAGTTGATATTCCTTTTTGGGTTATGGCTGTTGGAGCAGTTGGTATTGCTGTTGGACTTGCATTATATGGACCAAAACTTATTAAAACAGTTGGGTCTGAAATTACTGAACTTGATCAAATGAGAGCATATTCTATTGCAATGGCTGCTTCAATTACTGTTATTATTGCATCACAATTGGGTCTTCCTGTTTCTTCAACACATATTGCAGTTGGTGGAGTTTTTGGTGTTGGATTTTTAAGAGAATATTTAGATTCAAATGAAGCAAGATTCTTACAACAAATACGAAAAAAGTTTAAAAAACATAAAAAAGAATTAGATTCGATGACTACTGAACTTAATGAATTAGAAAAAATTGAATCAAAATCAAAAACAAATTATATAAGAATTGTTGAACTTTATAAAGGTATTGATGAAAAACAAGAAATTGTTAAACAAGAAAAAAGAGATGTCAAAGATGCCAAAAGTGTTAAATATGTAAAAAGAGATGCTGTTAAAAAAATTATTGCAGCATGGGTTATTACAGTACCAGCTGCTGCAATTATATCTGCGGCAGTATTTTTTATGATTAAAGGTATTATGGCTTAAGTAGGATTATCTACTTAAGGTATAATACCTTCTTCTTCTTCTTTTTATTGATAGATTTTATTTGTTTATGATAAAATCACAAAAAAGCTAGGACTTTCCCATCGACGCTATCTTACTAGTATTACCCGTTTATTTCTTTATTTTATTAGGCTTTATTGCTAAAAGGGTTTTTGATGAAGAAATAAATGAACGTACTATTGTTATAATATCTCTTTATTTTTTTCAACCAATATTAATATTTTGGGGTTTAACAAAATCTCCAATAGATTATGCCTTTATTGCAACACCTATTATTTATCTAACAATTATATTAATATTATTATTTGTATTGTTTTTTCTTAGTAAATTAATATTTAAAGAAAGAAAAACACAATCAATCTATTTAGCAACTGCATTAGTTGGAAATACAGGTAATTTAGGAATTCCTTTAGGAATTGCACTGTTTGGTGTGGCTTCTGTACCTTACACTAGTATTATTAATATTGCAAATATTTTCTTTATATATATATTTTCTGTATATTTCTTTGCAAGAGAACAATTTTCTATTAAACAAGCCTTTCGTTCAATTTTAAAAATACCTGGTATTTGGTTTGCATTTTTAGCACTTTTTGTTAATTATAGTGAAATTGGTATTAACAAAAATCTTTATACTGCTTTGGAAATGGGAGCTTATACTTCTATGGTTTTACAATTATTGATTTTTGGTATTTATTTATCGAAAATTAAAGTTAGAACAATTCCTTGGTTTTTATCATTGCAAGTTAGTTTTATTAAGCATATTTGCTTACCATTATTTGGTATTTTTATAGTTATGTATTTTACTGATTTGAATCCTTATGTAAGTTCTATTTTGATTATGGAATTAATGGTGCCACTTGCTGTTAATAATGTAAATATGGCTGCTTTATACAATTGTAGACCTTATGATGTCACAGCTTCTATTTTAGTTTCATCAATTATTTTTGTTTTTTTACTTTACCCTTATATTCAAATTATTGAATACTTTATTAAATAGGTTTTATTATGTGTGGAATTTTAGGTACAAATTTTTTATCAAATGACTTTAAACAAGCTTTACAAATACAAAACAATAGAGGTCCTGATTATCAAAATAGTATAAAAATTGATAATAAAGAGTTTGGACATAATCGTTTGGCAATTATTGATTTAGATAAAGAAGCAAATCAACCAATGGTTTTTGATGATATTTTAATAGTTTTTAATGGTGAAATCTATAACTATAAACAGTTAATTATAGATGAAGAATTTGAATGTAAAACTGCTTCAGATACAGAAGTTTTGATACGACTTTACCAAAAGTATGAAACAAACTTTTTAAATAAACTAAATGGAATGTTTTCATTTTGTATCTATGATATGAAAAAAGAAAAGTATTTTTGTGCAAGAGATAGATATGGTAAAAAACCTTTCTTTTACTACTTTAAAGATAATAAATTTATCTTTGCTTCATCTATTAAATCTATTTTAAAATTGCTTGATAAAAAACCAAATTTAAATAAAGTTGCAGTAAATAAATACTTACAATATTTTGTTTCTTATGGAGAAGATACTTTTTATCAAAATATCTTAAAACTTGAAGCGGCAACTTATTTTGTGTATGAACCAAAAAAATCAAAAGAGCTTCAAAAGAAAAGATTTTATAAAATAAATACATATAAAAAAATCAAAGATGAACCTACTGCATTAAAAGATATTGAAGAACTTTTATTCAAAAGTGTTGAAAGTAGACTTGTTGGAGATGTTGAAGTTGCATCACTACTTAGTGGTGGAATTGATAGTTCACTAATATCAGCTTTATATACAAAAATATCAGGTAAAAGAATCAATACTTTTTCAGTTGGTTATGATGAATATAAAAATTATTGTGAATTAGATTATGCACAAATAACTGCAAATCACATAAATTCAAATCATCATCCTGTGATAATTGGTCAAAAAGAGTATATCAATAATTTTCACGAAACTTTAGATGCACTAGAAGAACCTCATGGAGATAGTGCTGCAATTCCTTTGAATATTCTAAGTCAAAAGATACATCAAAGTGGAATAAAAACTGTTCTGTCAGGTGAAGGAAGTGATGAAATATTTTTAGGTTATGATAATTATGCAAAATTTTTAAAATATTATGAGTTTGAAAAATCATTATCAAATGGGCAAAATGAGTTTTTAAATACAATTGTTTCAGCATTGCAAAACAATACTAAAGAGAGTGAGTATTTAAGAAGAATTGTAAAAAAACAAAATTTATATAACTCTTTTGGAGAAATATATACAGATATTCAAAGAAAAAAACTTTTTAATAAAGTACCAACATATAAGACAGAAAAAGCAAAAAATGATCCAGTAGATTGGATGAGTTATATTGATTTAAAAATATGGTTAGGTGAATCATTACTTTCAAAGGTTGATAGGATTTCTATGCATAACTCTTTAGAAGTTAGAACACCTTTTTTGGATTTTAATTTGGTAAATTATATGTTTAGTATTGACTCAAATATAAAAGTTGGAAATACAAATAAATATTTACTAAAGAAAATCGCTTCAAAATATATACCTAAAAAAATTATTAATAGAACAAAAAAAGGTTTTAATTCACCCTTTAATGAGTGGTTAAATGAAGAATATGGAAAAACAATATTAGATACAATAATTGATGTAAATAATACAACTAAGCTATTTAATGAGACCTATATTAGACATATTTATGCGCTTTCTTTGGATAGAAAATTTAAACAACACCTTTATTCTTTATTTATATTTTCTTTATGGTTTAAAAAAGAGTATATGAATTAAGAAACAAAATTGTAAAATCATAATTCATAAATTTATAATATTTAAAAGGGATTTTATGACAGTATTAATACCTGTTGATTCAACAGATAGAAATGAATGCGTAATTGCTTCAATTGAAGAAAACAAATCTTGGGCTTTTGTAACTTTAGATGGTGGTAAAATTACTAATGTAGAGTTTGTAGATAGAAGAGAAGATATAATTGAATGGATTGATGCAGTTGTTGTTATAAATGATCAAGAATACGTTTGGCCATTTATGGATGAAGGAATAATTGCTTTAGTTGCTCCTACACAAAAAAGTATTGATGAAATTATTGAGGCTTTTATATTCAAAGACCTACATGATTTTTCTATATAAATGATTTTTGAAAAAAAAGATCAAGATAGCTTAAATAAAATTATTGCTTCAAGACGAGATGTTAGAGGTAATAATTTTATAAATAAAAAGATCTCAAAAAAGAAACTTCTAAAGATTTTAAACTCCGCACAAAATGCACCTTCTGTTGGATATTCTCAACCTTGGCGTTTTCTTATTGTAAATAAAGAAGATAAAGAGTTAGTTTATAATCATTTCTCCAAATCTTATGAAAAGAGTAAAGAAAAATTCAATAATAAGTTATATAATTCTTTAAAACTTGAGGGAATAAAAGAGTCAAATATTAATATTGCTGTTTATTATGAGAAGAGTAAAACTAATATTTTGGGACAAACTTATATGAAAAGAACAGGTGAATATTCTGTTGTATGTGCAATTTTAAATATGTGGTTAACTGCAAGATCTTTAAATATTGGAATGGGATGGGTATCTATTCTAAAACCAAAAAAGATCAATAAAATTTTTGATATTAATAAAAATGATTATAAATTTATTGCATATTTATGTTTTGGATATACAAAAGAGTTTTTGACCGAGCCTGAATTAAAAAGACTTGGCTGGAAAAAGAAAAAGAAATTAAAAGAGATTATTTTAAAGAAAGGGAAAAAATGAAAAAATCAATTGTAAAATTGGGAGTTACTTCTGTACTTTTAATTGCAATGAGTATGAGCTTACAAGCAAAGGATAAAGTTTATAAGTTAAAATTAGCAACAACTTGGGGTAAAACTACTCGACCATTAATTGATACTACAATGAATATGGTAAAATTAGCAGAAGAAATGTCAGATGGAAGATTAAAAATTAGAGTTGATACAGCAGATAAACATAAAGCACCTTTTGGTATTTTAGATATGGTTAAAGCTGGTCAATATGATATGGGTCACTCAGCTTCGTATTATTGGAAAGGTAAAGATATAAACACTTTACCATTTACTTCAATGCCTTTTGGGATGACTGCACCTGAGCAATATGCATGGTTTTATTACGGTGGTGGATTAGAACTTATGAATAAAGTTTATGCTAAACACAATATGTTATCTTTCCCTGGTGGAAGTACCGGATTACAAATGGGTGGATGGTTTAGAAAAGAAATCAAGTCACTTGATGACCTAAAAGGTCTTAAAATGAGAATCCCTGGTTTTGCAGGTGAAGTTATGGCTAAACTTGGTGTTCAAGTTACAAATATTGCTCCAGGTGAACTTTATACAGCACTTGATAGAAATAATATTGATGCATTAGAATGGGTTGGACCATCAATGGACATTAATATGGGATTTCATAAAATCGCACCTTTTTATTATACTGGATGGCATGAACCAGCTTCAGAAATGCAATTTATGATTAATAAAAAATCTTATGCAAAACTTCCTAAAGATTTACAGAAAATTTTAATTGTAGCAATGAAAACAGCAGCGTATGATATGTATATTCAAAATTATGATTTAAATGCAAGTGCATGGCAAAGTATGTTAAAAGATAATCCAGAAATAAAAGTTAAAACTTTTCCAAAAGAAGTTATGGATGCTATGAAAAAATCAAATAAAGAATTAAGAATTGAACTTGGTGCAAAAAGTGCTTTATTAAAAGAAGTACTTGATTCTCAAGAAGCTTATCAAAAAAAAGTTAGAGAATGGACAAAAATGTCTGACTATTTATATTTAAAAGATAATTTAGAATAGTAGGAAAGAAGCTAAAATTTAGCTTCTTTTTAAAATTCATTTAGTTCAAATAATATAATGTTTCATGTGAAACATTTACAAGTAAATACTTCTTTATCTTAATTAACACTTTCCTTTAATATTTAACCTCTGAATTAAGTAAAATGATACTTATATAAATATATACTCTTTTAATATTTTCAGGAGGAATAATGAAAAAAACAATCGCAAAATTAGGTCTTACATCTGCATTACTTATATCAATGTCTATGAGTATGCAAGCAGCAGAAAAAGTTTATAAGTGGAAACTTGCAACTACTTGGGGAAAAACACTTTCACCTTTGATTGATTCACCCATTAAAATGGCAAAACTTGTTGAAGAAATGTCAGATGGAAGATTTAAAATTAGAGTTGATTCATCTAATAAACATAAAGCACCATTAGGTATTTTAGATATGGTTAAAGGTGGTCAATATGAAATGGGTCATTCTGGTTCATATTATTGGAAAGGTAAAGATATTGATACACTACCTTTTACAACAATGCCATTTGGTATGACTGCGCCTGAACAATACGCATGGTTTTATTATGGTGGTGGTTTAGAATTTATGCAAAAAGCATATAAAAAACATAAAGTGTTATCTTTCCCTGGTGGAAATACTGGTGTTCAAATGGCTGGTTGGTTTAAAAAAGAAATCAATACAGTTGAAGATTTAAAAGGTCTTAAAATGAGAATTGCTGGTTTAGGTGGAGAAATAATGTCTAAACTTGGTGTTGCTGTTACTAATATGGCTCCTGGGGAGCTTTATACTTCACTTGAAAGAGGTACACTTGATGCTCTTGAATGGGTAGGCCCTGGAATGGACATCAAAATGGGATTCCATAAAATTGCACCTTATTATTATACAGGATGGCAAGAACCAGCATCTGAAATGCAGTTTATTGTAAATAAAAGAGCATATAACAAGCTACCAAAAGATTTACAACAAATCTTACTTGCTGCAATGAAATTAAGTGCGTATGATATGTATATCCAAAATTATGATATGAGTGCTACTGCATGGGATAAGATGAAAACTGATTATCCAGATATTAAAGTTAAAACTTTTCCAAAACCAGTAATGGATGCTATGAAAAAAGCTAATAAAGAATTAAGAGCAGAAGTAAGTGCTAAAAGTCCTTTATTAAAAGAGATATTAGATTCACAAGCTGCTTATCAAAAGAAAGCTAGAGAATGGACTAAAATGTCTGATTACTTATATTTAAAAGATAATTTATAATATTAACAAATTAATTAAGAGCATTTGCTCTTAATTAAAATCTATTAGTATCAAAATCTAAATCATCTTTATTACTTGTATATTCTAAGTGCTTTGGCTAATACAAAAAATTCTAGGAACTCTTCTTATTTCTATTCCCAAAAGTCTTTCATTGATTCTTCTTTCTTTTTTATTCTAGGTTCTTTTTTTAAATCAAGATCCAATTCTTCTATTTGTGCTAAGGCATCTTTCAAATCATCATCATTAATTTCTTTAAAGTTTTTTATTTCTTCTTTTTTTTCTTTTTGAGAAGTGTTTTTTTGTTTGACTTTTTCTTTAAGTTCTAAATATTCAGTGATTAATTCTTCATATTTAAAGAAATCTAAAAGCATAAAACTTGGTTTACCATCTCTTAATATTACAGCTTTCTCAATTTCTTTTTTTGATACTTTATCAAATACCATTTTACTTTTTCGTATTAATTCTGTTGATGAGAACATTTCATTTGATTTATATTGTAAAAGATTCATTTCTTAACTCCCATACGTATTCTAATATGTATTATAACACATTTTACTAAGGATTTATTTTATAATTTTAAAAGAAATAAGTTAAGGTAATATAGTAATTTATTCTTTGTATAAGAGCTTTTATGAAGATTAAGTACATATAATAATATATGTATTAATACATATATTATTATTTAGAGAAAATCATTTCAGCCCATTCAGTAATTGGACCTCTAAGCACTTTTTGTAATTTTATTGCAAAAGTATTTACTAATGAATTTTCGTCCTTTGTAGACTTTAATAGAGTTGTTAATGAGTTAGTATATTTGTTTACATAGAAGTTATCTATTTGTTTATTAGATCCTAATATTACAACTTTAGATGTATTATCAATTCTTGATAATACCATCTGCATTGTTTTATTTGACATATTCTGAGCTTCATCAATTATAATAAAAGCATTAGAAATAGTTCTTCCTCTCATCTCCCCTACCCACATAGTTTCAATATGGTAGTTTTGAATCATTTGTTCAACTCTTGATGTAACTTCACTATCATCTAATTCAGGAATATTTTCTATATTCTTTTTTGATTTCTTTTTATATTCTGTTCGTATTATATACTCTAAACTATCCATTAAAGGATGATTGTATATTCTAAATTTTTCTTCAAAACCTGGTAAATATCCAATATCTTCACCTTTATCTAAAGACTCAACAGAGTTTCGTATATAAATGATTTTTTGATATTTCTTTTGTCGTATTAATTTTAATGCACCACTTAAAGCTAATAAAGTTTTTCCTGATCCTGCTTTGGCCTCAACTATTAATACATTATAAAGATGAGATGATATTGCATTTGAAAAAAATAATTGTTCTTTATTTAAAGGTGTTATTATTTGATTTCTTATTTCACCCTCGTCTAAGACTCGAATTCTTTTATTTTCTATATTTGCTAAGATTACTTGGTCTGAGTCATTAACTTTAAAACAATATGAATAGTTATAAGGTTTATGCTCTTTATCAAATTTAGCTATTTCTTGATTATCAAAATTGTTTAAATCATTAAAGTCAATATTGATATCTTTAATAAATTCATAGTTGAAATCATCCTTATTAGAGCCTAGTAAAGAGTTTGTTTTAATATCAAGTGATATGGCTCTTGTTCTTGCCATAATATCAAGAGATAAAAATTCTGTTTCATTCTGATAATAAATAGTTGAGAACTTAGCTATTTCTAAAATCTTTCTATCATTAATTATATTTAAAGAAACGTTTTTTGTATTTATATCATAGACATCTTTTGAGATTATATCTATAAGAGCTTTTTGTAAATGTTGAACTTCTAATCTTATAATTTTAAATCCATCTTTTGATATTGATTCTTTCACGTTTGAATTTTCTAATATTCTTGCAAACTCTCTTGCTTGAAAATTTATCTCATCAAAACCAGATTTTTTACTATCTATTTCATCTAAAACAGTTTCAGGAAGAATAATTAGATTTTTACTATCTTGAGATAATTTAAATATATTCCCTGCATCTTCAAGTAATATATTTGTGTCTAACACATAATATTTATCAAATTTCATAATTATTTTTTTCCTTTTTGTTTATAAACTTTATAAACTATAAATGAACCTATTACTAAAGTAATTACTGTAAATAAAATAGAAAAAGTTTTTGTAATTACATAAGCTACAATAAAAAGTGAAAGTATAGTTGGAACTTCATTATAAGCTCTAAAAAAATTACCACTTCTTTCATAATCATCTTTTTCAAGTTTTTTTCTGTAGTACCCTAATGAAAAAGAATATGCAATAAGTAATGCAGCAAAAAAAAGTTTTGCATGCATCCATCCTCCCGCTTGGCTAGATAATAAATACGGATTCATATAAAGCATTACAGCACCACTTATAATTGTTGCCCACATAGCTGGCATACCAATATATTTATACATTTTCAGTTCTTGAACTTTCACTACATCAACAAAATCTTTTTTATCTTGATTTTCTGTATGATAAACATAAAGTCTTGGTTGGTAAAATAACATTGACATCCATGATAAAAATGACATTACATGAAATGTTAATATCCAAGTATAGTATTCCATTGATAATCCTTAGTTCTTATTTTTATTCTTTATTTTTGTAAGCCATTCATTTAAGGTTTTTTCAAAACCAATATTTAAAGAATCATATAAAGTTAAATCTTCTTTTAAATACTCTTGTTCTACATACCCACCAAAATCATGAGGATATAGATAGCCTATATGCTGCGAATCAAGATGTTTTGGTATATCTAGTATCTTTCCATCTTTTATGCCTTGTAAGGCTTTATTTATACCTTTATATGCAGCATTTGATTTTGGACATGAAGCTAAGTAAATTATACACTGCCCTAGCATTATTCTTGACTCTGGATATCCAATTTTATTACATGCTGTCATTGTGCTAACTGCAAGATTAAAAGCATTTGGATTTGCATTTCCTATGTCTTCACTTGCAAAAATTACAAGTCTTCTTGTAATAAAATCTACACTCTCTCCACCATTTATTAATCTAGCCATATAATATAAAGCTGCATCAATATTTGAACCTCTTATAGATTTTATCATTGCACTTGCTAAATCATAATGAGTATTTGAAGAAGATACTCCATCCCCTATTACATTCTCTCTTAACTCTTTTAATAAATCTATATTTATATCTTTAGATACTTTATATGAAAAGTTTAATAAAGTTAGCATAGCTCTAGCATCACCTGAACTTGAAAGGATAAGATACTCTTTTGCTTCATCATCAAGATTTGCATCAACATCTTTTAAAGCTATTTGAAGGATTTTATTCATTTCCTCTTGTGTAAAAGCTTTAAACTCATAAAGAAAAGCTCTTGAACGAATTGCATTTGTTAAAGTAAAAAATGGGTTTTCTGTACTTGCACCTATTATTGTTGCATCATAATTTTCCATAATAGGAAGTAGAACTTCTTGTTGATTTTTTGATAATCTATGAACTTCATCAATAAAGATTAAAGGTTTAATTAAAGCATTTTTATATCTATCAAATACTTTACGTAAATCTTCAACTTTAATACTTGTTGCATTAAAATAGTAATAGTCTGTATCAATTTCTTTAGCAATAATCTTAGCTAATGTAGTTTTACCAGTTCCAGGTTTTCCATAGAAAAATAAGTGAGGAATGTCTTTTTGTTTTATAAGTTTATAAAGGGCTTTATCTTTTGATATTATGTGAGATTGACCAACAAAATTATCTAAATTTGTTGGTCTAAGTTTATTAGAAAGATCTGTCATCTTCGCTTTCGTTTAAAAAGTCTCTTAAGTTTCGATATTCCTCTTTTGAAAGGAATCTACTTTTCCCTGTTGGTAAGTTATTTAGTGATATTCCACCAAATTCAAATCTTTTAAGATCCATAATATCAAGTCCAAAGTGAGCAAAGAATCTTCTTAATTCTCTATTTTTCCCTTCATTAATTGATACTTTTATCTTTGAAAATTTTTCGCCATTTGTTAAAATATTGTATCCCAAAAATGGTGCAAATTTCATTGATCTGATTTTATTACCTTTATATGCACCATCTGTTGCATCTTCAAGTTCTAAACCATGCATCATTGCAGATTCTACTTTTGGACCTATTGGACCATTTACTTTGATTTTATAAATTCTCTCTAAATTTGAATGCATTAATGTATCAACAATTTCTACACTATCAGACAAAATTAATAAACCTTCACTTGCATAATCAAGTCTACCAACTGACATAAAGTGTGCATATCTTTTACCTAATGAATCATAAATAGTTTTTCTACCTTGAGGATCTTTTTTAGATACAATTTCACCTTTTGGTTTATTGTAAATAATTACCGTAGGCATTTTGTTTTTATCTTCTTTGATTAAAGTTTTATTGATATGAACTTCATCTTCAATTGTAACTTTAGTTGCAAGATTTTCAACAACTACACCATTAACTTTAACTTTACCCTCTTCTATTAATCTATCTGCTTCTCTTCTAGAGTATTTGCTATTGTGTGATAGAAATTTATTAAGTCTAGTTGCTTCTAATTCTTCTTCTTTTTTCATTATTTTATACCAGCTTCTATTAAGTCATGAATATGAAGTACACCGATTAGTCTATTTTCATTATCTGTAACTATTAATAATTGTATTTTATAATCTTCTATAACTTGTAATGCATCACTTGCTAAAAGATCTTTGTTTTTTAATGTCTTAGGATTAGACGATGCTAATGATTCAACTGTACAATCCATTGTAAAGTCATCTTTCATTAAGGCTCTTCTTAAATCTCCATCACTTAATAATCCAACTACTTTGTTGTCTTTATCTGTAACTATAACACTACCAATTCTACCTTCACTCATTTTTAAAATTGCATCTTTAAGTTTTGTTTCACGTGAAACGATAGGTAGTTCTTCTCGTCTTAGTAAATCATCAACTTTTATAAAAAGTTGTTTACCTAGACTTCCTCCTGGATGAAATGATGCAAAATCTTCTCTTTTGAAGTCTCTTTTTTTCATCAAACAAACAGCAAGAGCATCACCCATTGCCATTGTAAGTGTAGTTGATGACATTGGAGCGACATTTAAAGGACATCCCTCTTTATCAACGTTTATATTGATAAATACATCAGCATATTTTGCTAGTGTAGAATTTTCATTTCTTGCCATTGCAATTAATGGAATATTAAATCTTTTAAGATGAGGAAGAATTTGAACTAATTCTTCACTTTCTCCCGAGTACGAAATACCAAGAACAATATCTTCTTTACTAATCATTCCTAAATCACCATGCATGGCTTCAGTAGGATGAAGGAAAAAAGAACTTGTTCCTGTACTTGCAAGTGTTGCTGCAATTTTTGTTCCAACAAGACCTGATTTTCCAACACCTGTTACAATAAGTTTTCCTTTTGAATTTATAATCAACTCTATAGCTTTTTCTATATCAAAAGAAACATGACTTGATGCTTTTTCTAACTCTTTTGCTTCTGTAAGCAAAAGATCTTTAACTATTTGTTTAAAATCCATTTTTTTCTCCTTATTGTACAAATACAGTTGGCACAATCATTGGGTATTTTTTATATTTTCTAATACAGTGTTTTCTAACTACTTTTCTTAATTCGTCTTCTAACATTCTAGAATTTTTGAAAATCCCTGGTTTAACATTTGAAAGGAAAGTTGCTAATAAATCTTCTATTTCTTTTGCAAAGAATTTATCTTGTTTATCTGGAACTAAACCAAATGAAGTAACTTTTGCTCTTTGTGCTAATGTTCTATCACTTTCATTTACTTGAGCAACAATCATAACAACACCCTCGTTTGCCATTGTTTGTCTATCAAGTACAATATCATCAGAAATTTTATGATTTAATTGATTATCAATATATACTTTTCCTGATTTAACAGTTTTTACTTTTTTCATATACTTAGGAGTTATTTCAATTTGCTCACCAGCATTCATAATATAAAGATTTCGTTCTAAAATACCACAGTCAATACCTGTTTTACCATGTTTTAGTGCATGATTATATTCACCATGAACTGGCATAAAGAATTTAGGTTTAACTAATCTTAACATTAATTTTTGTTCTTCTTGAGCTGCATGTCCTGATACGTGAATATCTGGATAATCTTGATATGCTACTTTTGCCCCTGCTTTTAATAAATGATTTATAATACCAGATACACTAGCTTCATTTCCAGGAATTGCTTTTGCTGATAGTACAATTTGATCATTTGGTTTAATTTTAATATGTCTATGCTCATGAATTGCCATTCTATATAGTGCTGACATTGGTTCACCTTGAGAACCTGTTGTAATAATTAAAACTTCTTCATCTTTATATTTATTTACTTCATGTGCATCTATAAAAGAATCTTTTGGAAATTTAACATATCCTAAACCCATTGCTAAGTCTAAGTTTTTTTCCATTGATCTACCAATTACACAAACTTTTCTATTTGCTTTAATTCCTCTTTCAATTGCTTGAGAAACTCTATGAATATTTGATGAGAATGTAGACATAATAACTCTACCTTTTGCTTGTGCAAAAATTCTATCAAATGTAGGTCCTACAGTTTTTTCAGTTCTTGTAAATCCTGGTGAATGTGAATTTGTTGAATCTGATGTTAATAATAAAACACCTTTCTCACCATAATATGCAAGTCTATGTAAATCTGTTGGATAACCATCAATTGGAGTATGGTCAATTTTAAAGTCACCTGTATGAATCATTGTTCCAGCTTCTGTTGTAACAGCAATTGCTGATGAATCAATAATTGAGTGAGTTACATGCATCCATTCTACTTCAAATTCACCAATTTTAATTGGTCTTCTTTTTTCAATAGCTCTAAAGAATTTTCTATATTCTCTCATTTTATGTTCATCAAATTTTGAACCAATCATTTCTAATGGTAATGATGTTCCATAAATAGGAAATTGCATTTCTTTAAATAAATATGGCATTGCACCAATATGATCTTCATGTCCATGAGTAATAATAACAGCTTCAATTTTGTGTTTAATTTCTCTTAAATATGAAAAATCAGGGATTAAAATATCAACACCATGCATAGTTTCATCAGGAAAGTTCATACCAACATCAACGATAATTGCAGACTTTTCAGTCTCAATAACCATCATATTCCCACCAATTTCACCTAGTCCACCAAGTGGAGTAACTCTTAATTTAGCATTAGTGTTAAGATTTAATTTATAATGTGGATTTAATCTATCTTTTTGAATTTTTTCATTTGTAACAAAAGCTTTTTTAAGATCATTTATCCATCCCTCTCCTACCATTTCTGTAGGTAGTTTTGCTTTTGGTCTTTTATTATTTTGGTTTGGTTTTCTTTTTTGATTAGCTTTATTAGCTTCTCTAGAAGGTTTAACTTCTTCTTTTTTTATAATTTGCTTTTCTTCTACTGGCTTGTCTTCAGTAGTTTTTATAGCAGCCTGTGTGTTAACAATTGTTTCTTCTTGTTTAATTTCTTCCATTTCTTACCTTTGTATACAATTGGCTATACAAAGATGAACTAACTTCATGAGGTCTTATATTATCACTAATTCCAAGTTCTTCATAATATTCTGATATTAACTTTTTATCAACTATTGAAGAAAGATTTTTTGATAGTTTTTTTCTAGGCTGCACAAAGCAAGCCTTTAAAAATTTATTAAAATCTTTATCTATAGTTTTATTCATATCTTTTCTAATATAAAGTATAGAAGACATAACTTTTGGTGGAGGATCGAATGATTCAGGAGGTACGTCAAATAGTATTCTTGATTCAATCGACATCATATTCGTAATTACTCCTAGTGAAGAAAACTCTTTATCCTTAGGCTTTGCCGAGAATTTTAAAGCTACTTCTTTTTGAATCATTACAATGATGCTCTCACAGTTCTTATCTTCAAATGCTCTTAATATAATATTTGTTGCAATATAATATGGTAAATTGGCTATTAAATCATATTTACCATCGTGTAAGGTTTCTTGTTTATCCCAAGCTTCTAAAACATCTGTGTGAATCAGTTCTAGTTTACCTTCTTCTATTTCTATTGCAAATTTGGACTCTAAAATACTAATTAAATCAGTATCTACTTCATAAGCAGTCATCTCTTTGTACTTGACTAGATTTTTAGTCAAATCACCTAATCCAGGCCCAATTTCCACCACATAGTTATTGTTGTTGGGCATCGATTGGATGATCTTATCCAAAACCGTAGTATCTTTTAAAAAGTTTTGTCCGTATTTTTTTTTTGCTTTTATATTTTCCATAATTGGAAAGAGTATAACTGCTTTTAACTTATAATTAGATAATATACAATTAATTAGAATGAAGGAATTTACTTGAGTAGTTTTGCAAAAAGAATTATACCTTGTTTAGATGTAGATAATGGAAGAGTAGTAAAAGGAATAAATTTTGTAGGTCTTCGTGATGCAGGTGATCCTGTAGAAGTTGCAAAGAGATATAATAATGAAGGTGCAGATGAAATAACTTTCTTAGATATTACAGCTAGCCATGAAAACAGAGGAACTATTGTAGATATTGTAAAACAAGTTGCAAAAGAAGTTTTTATTCCACTTACAGTTGGTGGAGGAATACGAAAACTTGAAGATATTTATAAATTATTAAATGTAGGATGTGACAAAGTTTCGATTAACTCATCAGCTGTTTCAAATCCTGATTTGATAAATGAAAGTGCTAAAAGATTTGGTTCTCAATGTATTGTAACAGCAATTGATGTGAAAAAAGTCCTTGATGGTTCATATCACGTTTTTGTAAAAGGTGGAAGAGAAGATACAGGAATTGATGCTGTTATTTGGGCAAAAGAAGTTTATGAAAGAGGTGCAGGTGAAATTTTACTTACATCTATGGATACAGATGGTGCTAAAACAGGATTTGAATTAAATATTACAGAAAAAATATCTTCAATGATTGATATTCCAGTGATTGCAAGTGGTGGTGCTGGGACTATGGAACATATGAAAGAAGCTTTTGAACATGGTGCAAGTGCTGCATTAGCTGCATCAATTTTTCACTTCAAAGAAATAGATATTATGGATTTAAAAAGATATTTAAGAGATAATAATATACCAGTGAGAATTTAATATGAAAGTTAAAGTTTTATTTCTTCTTGCCCTACTTTTACCTATTTCCGTATTTTCATATGAGATATCTTTTAATAAAAGATTCACAAAATTAGTTACGCCTGATGTATTAAGTACATATGTAAATATTAATATCGAAAATGAATCTGAAGATTTTATAAATAAACATATTGAAAAGTTTAGTAAATATATTAAAGGTAATAAAACAGTTCAAAAAAAAGATGGTAAATTTACACTAAGTCCTAAGTATAAATATTTTAAAAATACACAAAAATTTATGGGATATATCGGGACACTTAGATATGTTATAAAATCTGAAAATGCAAATGATTTAAATAAATTTATAGATGATTTGATAAATTTAGAAAATACTTTTGATCGAGATAACGTAAAACTTATGATTTCAAGTGTTTCGTGGAATACAAGTATTGAGCTTTATGATAATAGTTTAGATGAATTAAGAATTGATGCGATTAAGTGGATAGATGCTTATGCCCAATCTTTAAAAAATAGTTTATCAAAAGATTGTATAGTTAGAAATATTACTATAAATGAATCAAATCATCAATTTTTAAGAGCCGTAAATAAAGAGTCTTACTCTTCTAAAAGTGTAGCAGATATTGCTCCTGTTAATTCTAGTCAAGAAATTCATATTGAACCAAAATATTTATTGGAATGTAGATGATTGTTTGTGCGGGAAGAAATGAAACTTTTGATTTTGCCCAAGTAATTGGTGTAGGATTAATTGAGTCAGCTATTAATTTAACTAAAAAATGTATGCTTAATAAACCTGATTTTATTCTTTTTATAGGAACAGCAGGTTCTTATGGAAATCATAAAGTATTTGATATTATAGAATCAAGAAAAGCTTCTAATATTGAACTTTCTTTTCTATCAAATAATTCATATACACCTTTAGATAAAGTTTTAGAATCCAATAATGAAATAGTTAGGAATGATACTATAGTTAACTCTTCAAACTATATATCAACAAATCAAGAGTTATGTAAAGAATATAAAGAATACGGAATTGGTATTGAAAATATGGAATATTTTTCAGTAGTTCAAGTAGCACTTGAATTTAAAATACCAGTTGCAGGAATATTTATAGTTACAAATTATACAAATGAAAATGCACATAAAGATTTTTTAAAAAATCATAAAGAAGCAATGAAAAAATTAAGTGAATATGTAGTTGAAAAAAACATCATAAAATAAGTTAAAATAGATAAAAACAAAAAGAAATGGATTAACAATGGCAAAACAAGGAACACCCTCAATATACGATTTTTCTCTTGATGAATTAAAAGAAACTCTAAAACCATCATTTAGAGCAAAGCAAGTATACAACTGGTTATATAAACAATATGCAACATCTTATGATGAGATGAAAAATATACCAAAAGATTTAAAAGAAGAATTAGAAGAAAAATACCCAATTGATGTGATGAGTATTCTAAAAAAAGAAGTAAGTATAGATGGAAGTATTAAATATCTTTTTAAATTAAGAGATAATTTAACTGTTGAAGCAGTACTTTTACTAATGAAAGAGAAGAAAAAAAATGAAGAAGGTGTAATTGTTCGTAGTGAAAAATACACAGTTTGTGTTTCTTCTCAAGTTGGTTGTAAAGTTGGCTGTACTTTTTGTTTAACTGCAAAAGGTGGATTTGTAAGAAACCTTACAGTTGGTGAATATATTGCACAAATTGTAAATATTAAAAGAGATAATGATATCCCTGCTAATAAATCAGTAAATATTGTATATATGGGAATGGGTGAACCTCTTGATAACTTTAAAAACTTTACACGTGCTGTAAATGTTTTTTCTGAAGAAGAAGGTTTATCTATTAATAAAAGAAGACAAACAGTATCTACTTCAGGAGTTGCATCAAAAATAGAAAAGCTTGGTGAATTTGATTTAGGAATTCAACTTGCAATTTCACTTCATGCTGTTGATGATGAATTAAGATCTGAATTAATTCCTATGAATAAAGCTTATAATATTCAAACAATTATTGATGCAGTTAAAAAATTTCCAGTTGATACTAGAAAAAAAGTTATGTTTGAATACCTTGTAATCAAAGGTAAAAATGACAGTATTGAAGCTGCTGCTAAATTAATTAAACTATTAAATGGTATAAATGCAAAAGTAAATCTTATTTTCTTTAATCCATATCCAGGGACAGATTATGAAAGACCAGAAGTTGAAGATATGATTAGATTTAAAGATTATTTAAATGATCGAGGTCTTATTTGTACTATTAGAGAATCTAAAGGTATAGATATTTCAGCTGCTTGTGGACAGTTAAAAGAAAAGGATGCAAATGGGCTGGCTTGAGATAGGAATGCTAATATTTATAGCTAGTGTAGTAATAGTATCAGGGGTAGGATTTTACATATATAATAAAAAAGAGGAGAAATAATAAATGGCAATTACAAGATTTGCACCAAGTCCAACAGGATATTTACATATTGGAGGACTTCGAACTGCACTTTATAGTTATCTTTGGGCTAAAAAAACAAATGGTGAGTTTAAACTTAGAATTGAAGACACTGATAATGCAAGAAATAATGAAGATGCAGTAAGAGCAATATTAGAAGCATTTGAGTGGGTGGGAATGCCAAGTGACTGTGAAATTGAATACCAATCTAAAAGAATAGATATTTATAAAAAATATATAGATCAACTTTTAGAAGAAGGTAAAGCTTATAAGTGTTATATGAGTAAAGATGAACTTGCAGCACTGAGAGCTTCTCAAGAAGCAGCTAAAGAAAATCCAAGATATGATGGAACTTGGAGACCTGAAGAAGGTAAAGTTTTACCAGAGATTCCAACTGATATTGAACCTGTAATTAGAATCAAAGCTCCAACAGAAGGTTTTATTACATTTGAAGATGGTGTTAAAGGTTCTATGAAATTTGATGCTAATCAAGTTGATGATTTTGTAATTGCACGTGCTAATGGAATGCCTATATATAACTTTGTAGTTGTTATTGATGATCATTTAATGGGTATGACAGACGTTTTAAGAGGTGATGATCATGTTAGTAATACTCCTAAACAAATTGTAATTTATAATGCTTTAGGATTTGATATTCCTAAGTTTTATCATATGCCAATGATTAATAATCCAAAAGGTAAAAAACTATCTAAAAGAGATGGTGCTATGGATGTAATGCAATATAAAAGAGATGGATATTTACCTGAAGCACTTCTAAACTTTTTAGTAAGACTTGGTTGGTCAAATGGAGATCAAGAAATCTTTTCAATGGATGAAATGTTAGAATTATTTGATCCTAATAATATCAATAAATCAGCATCTTCATATAATGCAGAAAAACTTTTATGGTTAAATTCTGAATATATTAAATCAGTTTCAAATGATAGATTAGTTGAAGAATTAAAAGCTTTTGATTTAGATTTAAGTAATTATGATAAAAAAACAGAAATATTAGATTTATCAAAACAAAGAGCACAAACATTAATTGAATTAAAAGATTCAGTAAATAAAATATTAGAAGTACCAAGTGAATATGAAGCTAAAGGAAGTAAAAAGTTTGTTAAAGAAGGGACTTTAGACTTTTTGAAAAAGTATTTACTTTTATTAGATGAACATAAAGATGAATTATATTCAGTTGATAATATTGAAGCATTTACTAAACCATTTATAGAAGAAAATGGCTTGAAATTCCCTCAATTATTCCAACCAATTAGAATTGCACTAACGGGTGGAACACAAGCTCCTTCAGTTTATGATATAATTTCTGTTTTAGGTTATGATGAAACAAAATCAAGACTTGAAAAAGCAATAGAAGTTAATTTTAATAAAGAAGAAAATTAGATTTTAAATCATATTAGAGAAAATATTTTTTCTAATATGGTAACCTTAAATGGTTACTTAAAGGTTACCTGGTAACCTACTCCTTTTATAGTGGTAATTCTATCTTTACCTATAATCTTTCTCAAGTTTTTTATATATGTTCTTATTGTTGAATCTGTTGGAATTTCATCATACGCCCAATTGTTTAAACCTATTTCTTCTATTGATATAGTTTTATTCTCATTTTTTAAAAAATACTCAAAAATTTTTGCTTGGGTTTTAGATAAGTGTATTTGTTTTGTTTGCATAGTTATATTTTTTGTATCATAATTATATGAAATATCTGGACTTAAAACTTTTAATCCTGTTTTTTCAATTTGGCGTAATCTACTTATATTATTTATTCTCAAATTTAATTCACTTAATTGAAATGGTTTTTTTATATAATCATCAGCTCCACTATCAAAGCCTTTTTTCATATCATTTGGCGTATGTAAAGAAGTGATATATATACTAGCAGTATTAATAGAATTATTTTTTAAACTTTTTAACAAATCAAAACCATTTAATGATGGTACATTAACATCAAGTAATAATAAGTCAAAATTATGTTCATAAATTGTTTCAAGGGCTTCTTGTCCATCAAAGGTAGAAATTACTTTATGTCCTAATTCTTCTAGGAACTCTTCTATAATTTCATTTAATAAAGTATCATCTTCAAGTAGTAATATTTTCATATTGCAAGTATAGTAAATTTAATATGTAAAGTATATGGAAAAAAACTTTTATGATATACTTTTGATAAAAAAGAATAAATTAGGAGTTTATAATTAATTTAACACAAAGTGAAAAACGTACCTTTATTAGATTCCTTAGCCTTTATTTAGGTGCTTCTTTTATTTTAATGCTTTTTATTGCCCTACTTTACTTTCAAAATGAGAAAAAACTATATTTTGATTTAACAAAAACAAAAATGCAAAATGTAGTATCTAATATTACTTCACAAATCATCTTTTCACATATGAAAAATAAAAAAATTGATACTTCACAGTTTTTGAGAACAAAACTTTATAAAATTGCATTTTATGATAAAGATAAAAAAAAGATGTACGGTAATTTAGATGAGAAAATTGATTTTTCTAAAAAAATTATCAAAAAAGATAAGTATTTTATTTTACTTGATAATTCTACTTATGGTCACCTTGGAATATATTATATTGCGATAAAAGAGAATGTATATTTTCAAAGAGTTCAAAATCTAAAAAATGAAATAATTATTCTTTTTATGACGATATATACAATTTTAGCTCTTATTGGATTTTATCTTGCACGACTATTTTTAAAACCAATAAAAGATGAAAGAGAAAAGTTAAACAACTTTATAAAAGATACAACTCATGAGTTAAATACACCAATTAGTGCTATTTTAATGTCCTGTGAAAAAGAAGAATTAAGTAAAAAACAAATTGAGAGAATAAGATTAGCATCAGTTAAAATATCAGAAATATATAAAGATTTAACATATATTTTTTTAGAAGATAAAGAAAAAAAAATTAATTTAGAAGATATTTCTTTAAAGGAAATTATTGAAGAAGAGTTAAAATATTTTGATGTATTAGCACAAAAAAAGAAAATTACTATAAATATTAGTTTAGAAGAATTAAAATTTATGATAGATAAAAATGATTTTATAAGAGTTTTTAATAATATTTTATCCAATGCAATAAAATATAATAAAAAAACAGGTTTTATTAATATTGAATTAAAAGATAAAAAACTTCTTATCAAAGATTCTGGTATAGGAATTGAAGAAAAAAAAGTAAAGGATATTTTCAATAGATATTATAGAGCAACAAATGATAGTGGTGGTTTTGGTATTGGACTTAATATTGTAAAAAATATATGTGATGAATATAAAATAAAAATAGATGTTCACTCAAAAATAAAAGAAGGCACAACTTTTATACTTACTTTTAATTAGCTATTCAACTTTTATTTTTCCACACTACTTCCATATTAAAAGAATAAACTCCTTTAAATTAAAAAAGGAGTTTATTATGAACTTATTAAAATTATTGACTATTGTAACACTGACTTTTGGCTTTTTAAATGCAGAAGTAATATCTCATAAAGTACAAAAAGATTCTTATGAAATAGTACTAAAATCAGAAAAATCACTAGTAATTGGAGATAATATTTTCTTTGCTAGCTTGTATAAAGATGGAGTTGTTGTTACAAATGCAAAAGTAAAAGCAAAATTTTTTATGCCAGAAATGCCAGGTATGCCATATATGGAATTTAAAGATAAAGCAAAACTAGTTGATGGAAAATACAAATTTATGATTAATCTTTCAATGGGTGGGACTTGGCAATATCATCTAATGTTTAAATCAGCAGATGGAAAAGTACATAAAATTAGATCAAGTATTAACTTATAAGTATTATGATGAGAAAAAAACTTTTTCTATTTACCTTAATAATCTTAGCAAGTTTTTCTCTTGCTAATGCACAAACTATAGATAATATTATTGAAAATACATTTAAAAATAATTATAGTTTAAAAGCATTAGAAGAATCAATTAAAAGTACAAAAGAACAAATTGCACTTTCTTCCAAATGGCAAAATCCTGTTTTAACATTTGGAATTAATGATATACAATTTGATGATGTTTCAAAAAGAGATTTAGAAGCGATGCAATCGCAGTTTATCGGTTTTTCTCAAATCGTTCCAATAGGTGAAAAACTTCAAAGAAAAGAAAAAATAGCAATAAATGATTATCAAATTTCTAAATATTTACTTGAAGAAAAGAAATTACAATACAAATCAAAAATATATGAGTATATTTATAAAGAAAAATTATTAGAAGAAAAATTAGCACTTTTTCAAGAATTTAAATCAAATACATTAAAATTAGAAGAACTATTAACTAAACTATATAAATATAATAAAGCTACTCAGATACAAATTATTAATACACAAGTTTTGTATCAAGAACTAAATCTTAAATCACAGAAATTACAAACTTTATTAAATACAATAAATTTAAACCTAGAAGAAATCACATACGAAAAAATTAAAAATATAAATATTGATACTAAAATAAAAAAAATAAAACTTCTTACAAATATAAATTCTCATCCTAAAATATTATCACTTATTCAAAGTTCAAAAAAGCAAGATAATATTTCAATTTTAGAAAAAGAAAAAAAGAATTCAGATATAAAAGTTTCACTAAACTATTTTCAAAGAGATGAGAAATATGAAGATTATGTAAATATTGCATTTGCAATTCCTTTGTCTCTTAGAGGAAGTGAAGATATAAAATCAAAACAAGCAAAAATAAAAACTATTGAAATAAATCATAATATTCAAGATTTAAAATCAAGCTTTAAAAATAAAATAAAAATACTACAAGAAACTATAAATGATTCAATAATTACACTTGATATTATTAATAATAAAATTCTTCCAAAATTTAATCAATTGCAAAAAGTTCTAGAATCATATAACTCTTTGCAAAAGATTGATTCAAAATCTTTAATAAATAATTTAAATGAAATCATAAAATATAAATTAGAAGTAATTAATCAAAAAGATAAATATTTTAGTGCAATTGCTAAATCTATATATTTTACTAAGGAAATATAATGAAATACCTCTTCATAGCCCTACTCTTAGGAGTTTCAATACTAAATGCTCAAATCATTGAAGTTTCACAAGTGTTTAATAAAAAGCTTGTCAAAGTACAAAAAGAGCAAATAGGTACTTTAAAAAGCTTTTATGGAAGAACAGCTCTAAATGAAACAAAAATCTATGATATTGTGACTAGGTTTGACGGATATATCACAAAATTATATGCAAATGAACAATATAAAACTATAAAAAAAGCAAGTCCACTTTTTACTATATATTCAAATGAAATATCTTCAATTCAAGAAGAATTACAAATTGCAAAAAAATTTAATAAATCATTAGTAAATAGTAATATTGAGAAATTAAAATCTTTGGATATAAATTCTTCAATGATTAAAAAAATAAAAAGTTCTAAAAAAGTTCTAAAAGACATTTCTTTTTATTCACCTATGAATTCTATTATTTTACAAAAAAATATAAATAAAGGAAGTTTTATAAAAAAAGGAAAACTTCTTCTTCAATTAGTATCTTTAGATGAACTTTGGTTTATTGCCTCTGTTTATCAAAAAGATTTATCATTCATAAAAAAAGATATGAAAGCAAAAATTTATATAGATGGAGTTAAAAATCCAATAGCGTCGAAGGTTGATATGATTTATCCTACAGTTGATATGAAAACAAAAACTGTAGATGTACGATTTATAATTGCCAATAAAGACTTAAAACTTTATCCCAATATGTTTGCAAAGGTAAAGATTAAAACTATTGAAAAACAGATGTTAACTTTACCTAAAACAGCAGTTCTTAGAAAAGGTGATAAGTTTTATGTTTTCCAAAACCTTTCTAAAACTGAATTTGAACCTATTGAAATTGAAGCTAAAAGATTGTCTTCAAGTAAATATGAAATATTAAGTGGTTTAGAAGAAGGACAAATTGTAATAAACAACGCCCTATTTTTACTTGATTCTGATGCTGTTACAAACGGTTTATATTCATCAGATGATGATGAAGACTGGTAGGAAGATATTATGGTAGAAAATATAATTTCATACAGCATTAAAAATAAGTTTCTAGTACTCTTTTCTATAATTATCTTAACGTTTGCATCTATTTGGGCAGTTAAAAATACAAGTTTAGATGCCTTACCTGATTTATCACCTCCTCAAGTAATTGTACAAGTTAAGTGGGCTGGACAAAGTCCTAAAACAATAGAAGAACAAGTTTCATATCCACTAATCTCAAATTTAATGTCTTTACCAAATATTGATACAGTAAGAGCTATGAGTTCTTTTCAAAATGCATTAATTTATATTATTTTTAAAGATGGAACGGATCTTTATGATTCAAGAAATAGAATATTAGAGCAATTATCTTCTTTACAAGGAACATTTCCAAGTGATGCAAATGTTACAATTGGTCCAGATGCAACGGGTGTTGGTTGGGCTTATGAATATGCACTTAAATCTGATAATAAATCACTTGATGAACTAAGAACTTTACAAGATTATTATTATAAATATGCCCTACTTGGTGTTGATGGAGTAAGTGAAATTGCAAGTATTGGTGGTTTTATAAAAAACTATGAAATCACATTAGACCAAGATAAACTAGTTCAATATGATATTTCTATAAATCAAGTTAAAAAAGCACTAACTTCAAATAATGATGAAAAAGGTGGTCGAATTATTCTAGAAAATGGCTTTGAACATATGATTCAAGCTAAGGGATATTTAAAATCTATTGTTGATATTGAGAATATTACAATAAAAACAAATAATACAATACCTCTAAAAATAAAAGATATAGCAGAAGTAAATATTACAGCAACTAACAGAAGAGGAATGGTAGATTTAAACGGTGAAGGTGAAACTGTTGGTGGGATTGTAATTGTTCGTTTTGGTGAAAATCCATATAAAGTTATCAAAGCAGTAAAAGAAAAAATCAAAACACTAAAAGTTGAAGGTGTTGAAGTTATTGAAACTTATGATAGGTCGACACTTATTGATAAAGCAATAAATACACTTAAAAATACACTTATAGAAGAGTCCATTATTGTTATGATTATTACAGGATTATTTCTATTTCATTTTAGATCAGCGTTAATTATTATAATCACTCTTCCTCTTACGGTTTTAATTACATTTTTATTAATGAAAGCTTTTGGAATGGGCTCAAATATTATGAGTTTAGGTGGTATTGCAATTGCAATTGGTGCAATGGTTGATGCTACGATTGTAATGGTTGAAAATGCACATAAACATCTTCAAGGAAAAGAAAATATATCAAATGAAGAACGAATTAAGATCATAATAAAATCAGCAAAACAAGTTGGACGACCCATTTTCTTTGCTTTGATATTAGTTGTAGTCTCTTTTCTTCCAATATTTGCCTTAACAGGACAAGAAGGAAGATTGTTCACTCCTTTAGCTTTTACCAAATCGTTTGCAATGATAAGTGGAGCAATATTATCTATTACTATAGTTCCTATTCTTATGATATTTTTTATACGTGGAAAAATTGTAAGAGAAGATAAAAACATATTGAATAAGTTTTTTATTTTACTTTATTCTCCACTGTTAAAATTATCTTTAAAATTTAGATATTTAGTAGTATTTATTTTTTTCGGAATGTTAATTGTTTCCTATCCAGTTTATAAAAAATTAAATTGGGAATTTATGCCAATGATGAATGAGCAAACAATTATGTATATGCCCGTAACTCCTTATGGTTTAGGAATTGATTTATCAAAAGAATTAACACAAAAAACAAATAAAATCATCAAGTCCTTTCCTGAAGTACAAACTGTATTTGGAAAAACAGGTCGGGCTAATACAGCAACTGATCCTGCCCCTCTTGCAATGATTGAGACTATTATTACTTTTAAACCTCAAGAACAATGGCGAAAAGGAATGACGTATAAAAAACTTATGGAAGGAATGGATAAAAAACTTCAAGTTGCAGGTCTTATTAACTCTTGGACTTATCCAATAAGAGGAAGAATTGATATGCTTTTAACAGGTATAAGAACTCCTCTTGGTATAAAATTATATGGTAATAATCATAAACAATTAGAAATAAGTGCAGGGGTAATTGAACAAAAATTAAAAAAGTTTAATAAAACTCTTTCAGTATCAACAGATAAAATTAATTCTGGTTATTACTTAAATATAGAAGTAAAAGAAGAAATGCTATCAAGGTATGGAATTACAAAAAATGATATTCTTTCTACTATTTCATTGGGAGTTGCGGGAGCAAAAATATCTACATTTTTAGATGGACTTGAAAGATACCCAATAAGTTTGAGATATGAAACTACACAAAGAGAAGATATTACATCTCTTCGTAATTTACAGATAAAAACAAAACTTGGATTCCAGAATCTTGAAATGTTTGCAAACTTAAAATATGAAGAAGGACCTTCTGTTATAAAATCTGAAAAAGCATTAAATGTAAACTTTATTTATATTACACCTAAAAGTGGAATATCTGCAAAACAGTATAAAGATGAAGCAAAAGAGCTTTTAAATGATATTAAATTACCTGATGGTTTTTATTATGAATGGGCAGGACAAAGTGAATACTTGGAATCAGCAGTACAGCGATTAATATATATTATTCCATTTACTTTTGTAATTATTTTTTTATTAATATATTTTGCACTAAAAAATATTACATATACAATGATTATATTTTTTACACTTCCTTTTGCTTTAACAGGTGGAATCTTTTATCTTGATTATTTGGACTTTAATATTTCTATTGCTGTTATCGTTGGTTTTCTTGCTCTTCTTGGAATTGCAGCTGAAACATCTATTGTAATGTTGGTTTATTTACATGAAGCTATGAATGAATTAAAACAAAAATCAAAACAAATAAATAGAAGTGATATTTTTAATGCAATATACAAAGGTGCAGTTTTAAGACTACGTCCGAAGTTAATGACTCTATTTGCAATTTTAGGGGGTCTTATTCCTATTATGTATATAAATTCAGTGGGTAGTGAAGTTATGCAAAGAATCGCAGCACCGATGATTGGTGGAATGTTCTCATCTGCATTATTAACTTTAATTATAATACCTTCAATCTTTTATATACTAGAAATGAAGAAAAAGGATAAGTTTGAGTAATCTTTTAAATATGTAGTAATCTAAACATTCACTACACAATAAAAATATAAAATGCTCTCGTACATATGAAAGATATAAAAAATTAAAATCAAAAGTCGCTTCTTTAAATAAAGGAAGTAAATAATAAGAATGACAAAATAAATGTCAATTAAAATCAAGGATTTAAAATGAATACTAAAATGAAATTAGCTGGAATTATGTTAGGAGCTGCTTTAACAAGTACAGCTGCTTTTGCAGGAACTGCTTCGTGTGGTGCAGGAAAATGTGGTGGTGATGTTAAGAAAACTGAAAAGAAAGCTTCTTGTGGTGCTGGTAAATGTGGTGCTGATATGAAAAAAGATATGAAAAAAGCTTCATGTGGTGCTGGTAAGTGTGGTGCTGATATGAAAAAAGGCGACATGAAAGGTCATGAGATGAAAAAAGATATGAAAAAAGCTTCTTGTGGTGCTGGTAAATGTGGTGCTGATATGAAAAAAGAAGCAAAATAATTTTTAATAAAGAATAAACAATGATGAATTTAAATGGATGTGGATTAGGCTTACGAAGTGATTTTTTACTAGATATACAATCAAGTAAATTTCAACCAGATTGGTGGGAGGTAACTCCTGAAAACTGGATGCATATGCCTCGAATTTATGAAAAAGCATTTGAACAAGCTGTTTTTTCAAGACCTACAATTGCACATGGTTTATCTTTATCAATTGGTTCTGCTTGCAAACTTAATAGAAAGTTTGTCAAGCAAATCAAAACTTTCCTAGATAGATATAATATAGAATTTTATTCTGAACATCTTTCTTTTTCCTCTTTAGATAATAGACAATCTTATGAACTACTACCTGTTCCAATGACAAAAAAGATGGTAGATATTATAAGTGATAGAGTAAAAGAAGTTGAGGATATAATTCAAAGAAATTTAATACTAGAAAACTCTACATATTATTTAGTACCTTATTCTGAAATGAGAGAAGTTGATTTTATAAATGAAGTAATGGAAAAATCAGGTGCAAAAATGTTACTTGATGTAAATAATGTATTTGTAAATGCTTCTAATCACTCTTTTAAAGCACGAAAATTTATTGATGAAATTGATAAAAGTAAAGTAGCTTATATGCATATGGCAGGTCATTATTTTGATGAAGAATCTGCTTTAAAAATAGATTCTCATGGAATGCCAATTTGTTCTGGTGTTTGGAAACTTTTAGAGTATACTTTAAAACAAATAGATGCACCTGTAATGATTGAACGAGATAACAATGTCCCACCTCTTAGTGAGCTTGAAATAGAGTATAGAAAGATGGAAAGAATTTGTAAGGCAGTTCGTAATGCAAAATAAAAAAACAAAAAAAGTTGAAAAAACTATTGAGAAAAATGTACAAGATAGATTTATTGATATTATAAGTAATCAAAAAGAAAATCCTACAAATTCTGTATATAAAGTTTATCAAAAACTTGTTTTTTATAGATTTGAAGAAATAGTTAAAAGTACATTTATAGAGTTTTGTAAACACATAAGTGAAGATGAGTTAGAAAAAAGTATTTATTCATTTTTAAAAAATCCTCCAAGTACTCCATATGTGTGGCAAATAGCAAATGATTATAGAAAATTTGTAAAAAAACAAAAACTTTTTCATAATAGAAAATATCTTTATGAACTATTAT
Source organism: Poseidonibacter antarcticus (assembly GCF_003667345.1). Taxonomy (NCBI): domain Bacteria; kingdom Pseudomonadati; phylum Campylobacterota; class Epsilonproteobacteria; order Campylobacterales; family Arcobacteraceae; genus Poseidonibacter; species Poseidonibacter antarcticus. The sequence continues at coordinate 150,980 of NZ_RCWF01000005.1, read as the reverse complement.
ATTTTGACTGGATTGAAGTTGAAATATATATGAAAGAATATAAAAAGATAAAAAAGAAAGATTTTTCTTGGGAAAATGGATATAAATTAGCTCCAAGTGCAAGGCTTAAAAGATTTGATTTTGATATTATAAATAAAGACTATGAAAATACGAGAGAAAACTTTTTAATCATATATTATGACTATAAAAGTGATGAAGTATTATATAGAGAAATAAATCAATTTTTATATGTTTTAATCAAAAAATCAAATAAAAAAGAATCTCTTTCTAAAATTTTAGAAATACTTTGTAAAGAAAATGAAATTGATTTTAATGAAGCAAAAGAGATTTTACAAGAACCTTTACAAGAATTACTTTTATTAAAGGCGATTTATTAGAATATACTAAAAGAAAAAGAGTTAATTTATGGGTTTAAAAAAAATTGTATTTCCAATATCATCTTTATTTTTTGCAATAGCATTTTTAGCTGTTGGTTATGGGATGATTCTAACATTTGTAGGAGTATATTTAAAAGATTTAGAAGTTAGCAATACTGTTATTGGTATTATTAATGCTTCATTTTTTTTAGGTGCTGTTTTATCTTCTATATTTTCACAAAAATTTATATCATCTGTTGGACATATCAGAAGTTTTGCTGCTTTTGCTGCTCTTATGGTTATCTCTTTTCTTATGCATTCACTCTTTTTTAATGAAATATTATGGGCAGTATTAAGATTAGTTTCGGGATTTTCTTTTTATGCACTTTTAATTATATTAGAAAGCTGGCTAAATGAAAAAAGTTCTGAAGAAAATAGAGGTCAGATATTAGCTATTTATACAATAATTTTCTATTTATCTATAGGAATTGGGCAATTATTCTTAAATATTGATGAGCATTTTAAACAATTTATATTTACAATAGGTTCTATTCTCGTTCTATTTTCTGTTATTTTTATTTCTTTTACTAAAATAAAAGAACCAGTATTAGTACCTTTTGAAAAATTCAGCTTTCCAAAAATATTCTCAGTTGCACCTCTTGCAACAGTTACAAGTTTTATTAGCGGTTTTGTTGTAGGTGGTTTTTTCTCAATGATTCCTGTTTATATTCTTACACAAAGTGCTTCTATTGAACTTGTTTCAAAATTTATGTTAATTTCTATTCTTGGTGGATTGATTTCTCAATGGCCAGTTGGAATACTTTCAGATAAATTTGGTAGAAGAAAACTTATTTCTATTGTTTCATTTTTTAGTGCGATTATTTCACTTTTATTTATAATATATGGAAATGAAGAAATTTATCTATATATATTAGGATTTTGTTTAGGCTTAGCAATATTTACTTTGTATCCTTTAGCAGTTGCAAGAGCAAACGATGTTGTTGATGAAAATAAAGATATTGTAGAAATAAGTAGAAGTTTGCTATTTACTTATGGGATTGGTTCATTTTTATCTCCACTTATTATAGGTTTTGGACTTAGTTTATCATCAAATTTCTTATTTATAAGTTTCTTTATTTTATGCATTATTCTAAGTATTTATGCCTTAACGCAAGAAAGAATAAAAGACAAAGACCTAAGTGTTTTTGTTAATATTCCCCTTGCATCAAGTCCAGAATTATCCAAGTTAGATCCAAGACAAGATGAAGATTATGTATCTAAAGATTAAATTGTTTTATTACAAACTTTTTTAAGTACTTTATTTGTATAAAAATATGTGAATATTGCAGCACTATAAATCATAAATAAAATTCCAAACCATAAATAAATGTAATCCAATTCAAAATATTTAACAATAATCCATGCAATAATAAGTTTTGCAATAATTTGTCTATATAAACTAATAAATAAAATCATCTTAGGTTTTTTTATTCCTTGAAGTGTTGATACACAAATAAATAAAACAATATAAGCATAGAAAATCCATATTTCAACTAGTAAATAATCAACTCCAAAGTTTACAACTATTTCATTTGAATCAAATTGAGTGATAATAAATCTTCCAAGAAGAGTTAATAATATTATTCCAACAGTCGAAATTATAAATCCATATTTAAGTGAAACTTTTAATGTCTCAATAACTCTATCATATTTTTTAGCACCATAATTATTTGAAACAAGTGTTAAAACAGCAGTATTAAGACCAAGTGCTGGTAAAAGCATAAGTTGCTCAACTCTATATCCTATACCATATCCTGCAACTGCTTGCATACCGTAATGAGATACAAAATAAGTAAGAATTAATGAACCAAATGCCATAGTTAACATACTCAAACTTATAGGTAATCCTTGGCTCATAAATAATTTATATATTCTAAAATCTGGAAGAAAATATTCTAATTTCTCAAAGTGAATAACTTTTGTTTGAAGTACTTTATAAAGCATAAAAAACATATTTATTACTTGAATTAAAACTGTAGCAATTGCGATACCTTTTATTCCCATTGCAGGTATAAATAAAAATCCATAAATAAATAAAGGATTTAAAGCTAGGTTTGCAAAGAAACCAAATATTAAAGTATTTCTATATGTTTTTGTATCACCTTGTGCCACAAGTATTGAGTTTAGTGAGAAATTAAACATAAAAAATACTGTACCAAATAAAATAGGATTTATATATTCTATTGATGTAGCTAAATATTGTTCACTTGCACCTAATAAAATAAACAATGAAGGTGCTACAAAATATCCAATAATTCCAAGAAGAATACCAAGAAGAGGTACAAAAAATAGACCTTTATGTGCATAAATTGAAGCCAATTTATATTTCTTTTTTCCAAAAGCATTTCCTAATAAGGCAGTAATTGCTGAAGAAAAACCATATCCTAGACCAATAATTAAGAAGAATATCATAAAAGATAGAGATAAAGCTGCAATTGCTTGGGTTGAAATAAGTCCAGCATAAAATGTATCTACAACATTGTACATAGTGTTAAAAAACATTCCAACACTTGCAGGAATTGCTAACTGTCTAATAAGTGATGGGATTTTTTGTGTAGTTAAGTGATTTGATTTTGTCAAAGTGTTATCCATATTTTTTGATTTGTTTAAGAGTGATTATAGTGTAAAAAAAGAGTTTTAAGTGATGTTAAAGAGTAAAAAGAAGAATTAGAAAGAAGAATTAATCTTCTATTCTAATCATTGCAGGTTCAGCTGTTACAACACCTGCTTCTTTAATTTCAGCAAGTGCTTTATTTATATTACTTTCAATAGAAATATGTGTAGATAGTAATATATGTGCACAAGTTTTATTTAATGGTTTTTGAATCATTTTTTCAATAGAAATATCATATTTACTTAGAATATTTGCAACTTTTGCTAATACACCAGCTTTATCTTCAACTCTAAGTCTTAAATAATATTTTGTTTGAATATCGTCTTTACTCATTAGTTTTAAATCTTCACCATAAGAAGCCTCAAAACCAAGCATTGGTGAACCTTTTCCACGTCTTGCAATATCAACAATATTTGCAACAACAGCTGAAGCAGTTGCATCTCCACCTGCTCCTGGTCCATAATACATTGTTTCACCAACTTTATCACCAATTACAGATACACCATTCATAACACCTTCAACTTTTGCAATCATTTGCGAATTTGGTATTAATACAGGATGAACTCTAAGTTCGATTTGATTACCAATTTTTTTAGCAATTGTTAATAATTTGATTGAATAATCAAATTCAGATGCAAAATCAATATCTTCAGGTGAAATATTTTCAATACCTTCAATTAGAATATCTTCAGGCTTTGCATCAATTCCGTAAGCAATTGATCCTAAAATTAGTAATTTATGAGCAGCATCAAAACCACCAACATCAAATGTTGGATCAGCTTCTGCATATCCTAATTCTTGTGATTCTTTTAAAATAGTGTCATAATCAACACCTTCTTGAATCATTTTTGTAAGCATATAGTTACAAGTACCGTTCATAATACCTTTGATTGATAAAATATTATTTGCAGTTAAACCTTCTCTTAATGCATTAATAATTGGAATACCACCAGCTACTGCTGCCTCATATTCAAATGCAGTATCTCCAGCTATTTCTTGTAATTCATATCTATGATAAGCTAGTAAAGCTTTATTTGCAGTTACAACAGCTTTACCTTTTGCTAAAGCTTTTTTCACTACTTCATAAGGTTTTTCAATTCCACCCATAAGTTCAACTACAATATCAATTGAATCATCATTTAAAATATCATCAATATTATCAGTTAATTTGATAGAGACATCTCTTTTTTTGTTTAAGTTTGAAACTACTCCTAGAACAGGCTCAATCTCAATACCAGCACGTGCAGTAATAATATTTTTATTATCTCTTAAAATATTTGCAACACTAGTTCCAACTGTTCCTACTCCAATAATTCCTACTTTTAACATATTATTCCCTACCCTATTTTTATTTTTCTAATGATTTTAAATATTTCTTAATATTTTTTGCTGCTTGTCTAATTCTTTTTTCATTTTCAATTAGTGCAATTCTTACATAACCTTCACCATAGTGACCAAATCCAATACCAGGACTAACAGCTACTTGTGCTTGAGTTAATAATTGTTTTGAAAATTCCATACTTCCTAAATGTTCAGCTACTTTTGGGATTTTTGCCCAAATAAACATAGAAGCATTTGGTGTATCCATTTCCCAACCTGCATCTTTAAATGCATCAATCATAACATCTCGTCTAAATCTATATTTTTCAACATGTTCTGCTACACATTCTTGTGGTCCATCAAGTGCTACAGTTGCAGCTACTTGAATTGGTGTAAACATTCCATAATCAAGCCAAGATTTGATTCTTTTTAATGCTCCTACAAGTTTTTCATTACCAACAATAAATCCAACTCTCCATCCTGCCATATTATATGATTTAGATAAAGTAAATGATTCAACTGCAACATCAAGTGCACCCTCTGCTCCAAATATTGAAGGACTTTTATATCCATCAAAAGATATATCAGCATACGCAATATCAGAAATTACATAGAATCTTTCTCTTTTTGCCATATCTACAAGTCTTTGATAAAATTCTGGTGTAACTGTTGCACATGTTGGATTATGTGGGAAGTTTACAACTACAAATTTTACTTTAGGAATTGATTCATCAAGTGTTTTTTGTAATCTTTCAAAGAATATATCTTCATCAACTTTATAATCATGACCAAAAGAAAGTTCAAACTTATGAATAGCTGCTCCACTTAACATAAATGCATACGAGTGAATTGGATAAGTTGGATCTGGAACTACTGCTACATCACCAACATTTACAATTGCTTGAACTAAGTGAACATAACCTTCTTTAGAACCCATTGTTGCACAAGCGTGTTTATCAGGGTCTAGGTAATCAACACCATATTTTCTTTTATACCAGTTACAAATTGCAAGTCTAAGTTTATATATACCAGCACTTACAGAATAACCGTGGTTTTTCCCTTTATCTGCTGTTTCTTTTAATTTATCAATAATATGTTGTGGTGTAGGACCATCAGGATTTCCCATTGAAAAATCTATTATATCTTCGCCAGCATGTCTAGCTTCCATTTTTATATTATTAACTTCAGCAAACACATAATTTGGAAGTCTTTTCATTCTTTCGAACTCTATTTCATTAAACACTTACTACTCCTTTGTAATACTAATCCCTCGCTTTAAGTTAGCAAGAGAATACAAATCATCTATTTTTATATATGTTGTATTATTTGGTACATCAATACTTAAATTATGATGTAAACTATCATCTTTAAAACTTTCTATAATATTTAAATCATTATCATAAAAAATTACATTTGGATACCATCTATTTCCACTATTTGATACTATATTTAAGCTAGTAGCATTTTCAACTTTTACTATATATGGTTTAAGTGGTTTTTTTAATGATAATTGAGAGTTACTTATTAAGTCATTTGCTTTGTAAATCACTGAATTATCACTATTTATAGAATATTTCCAATCATATTTGCCCTCTTTTTTTATAAAGCTTACTTTACAATTATTTCTTGCAAGTGCTTTTGATAACCTAAGAGGGTTAATGGCGGCTTCTGTTTTTAATTTTATAGTCCAAATATATTTGTTTTTATCATATTTAGCATCTTGAACAAGATAGTAATAATAACCTAAAGATTTTAGTGTATCTTGTAGAATCATAAGAGATTTTTTTGGATTGTCACTTATTTTAAATGAAATATTTATATATTGAGATGAACCATATTTTAATTTTAATAAACCATTACTTTGCAATGTATTTGTTAATGCTATATAATTTACTTGTCCATTAGTATAGTATGTAGAACTATTTCCATTGAAAATATAGTTGATTAGGTTTTTATTTGTATTATAAGTACTTGAACCTATTATATTTTCAACTTCTGTATTTATACTTGCATTCAATACTACAGTAGAAGATATTATTAAAATTAATTTTTTTAGCATAGTGAATCTCTTATCTTTTTAGATTATAAATTAATATCCCAGCTGCTACAGATACGTTTAAAGAATCAAATTCATGTTCCATTGCAATTGATACTTTTAAATCAAGTTTTTTAGCAACTTTTGGAGAAATACCTTCACCTTCACTTCCTAAAAATAGTGCAACTTTATCTGTTTTTTCAATCTTTCCATATTTTTTTAGATCAATACCATCCATTGTAGCACCAATCAAGGTAAATCCACAATCTCTAAGTTCACTTGAAAGATCAGCTGATCTTGGATGAACCATAAAAGGTAAATCAAGTAATGCTCCAGAACTTGTTCTTACAATTCCTGCGTTATTGATTGTTTTTATATTTGATGCAATTATTCCTTCAATTCCCATTGAATACGCAGTTCTTGCGATTGCTCCAATATTACCAACATCTGTAACACCATCTAAAACTAAAATAAAGTTCATATCTTTGAACTCTTTTATTGGTGCATAGTCAAATTGAACAAGTTTTAAGAAGAAACCTTGATGGTTTCCTCCTTTTGCTAAGGCTTGTGCTTTTTGATTATCAACTTTATAGATTACTTTTTTTAAGTTTGCAAACTTAGAAAATAGTTTTTTATCTATTTCTTTTGAAAGAAAAACTTCTTCAATTAATTCGGGGTGATTTTCAAGTACGTATAGTACGATTTGTTTTCCATATATTATCATAAAGTGATTCTATCTAAAAGTTCTTGATAAACCTCTTTTGTAGATTGTCCTGTTAGTTTAGATATAAGTTTTGCTTTAACTTTTGGAGCTAAAGGAAGGTCTTGTATATCTTTTAATTCAAGGTGTGAACCTGTTATTTCTAAAGGTTCAATAACAACAACCCATTCACCTCTTATGTTTATACTTTTAAACTCTTCATATAATTTTGATGCAGTATCTTTATATGTAGTTTGATGTAATTTTGTTATTTCTTTTGCTAAAAATATTGTTCTATTTGGGGCTTGTTTATTTAATTCTTCTAATAATTTACCTAATCTATGTGGTGACTCATAAATTATTGCTAATTTATCATCATTTAAAATGGCATTTAATTTTGAAGTTCTTTCACTTCCTTTATGAGCTAAAAAGCCATGGAAAGAAAAAGTAGTATGTGTAAATCCACTCATTGCATAAGCAGTTAAAACAGCATTTGCACCTGGTAATACATCATATTGTATGTCATTTTTTATACAAAAATCAACTAGAGTTGCACCTGGGTCTGAGACACAAGGCATTCCTGCATCACTTACATAAACAACATTTTTAGTAAAAGTTTCTTTTGATAATGTTTCTAGGACTTTCTTTTCATTATGAGAGTGGTAAGATTTATACTCTTTATTTGAAAAGTCTAGATTATTTTTTTCACCTAAAAGTGAAAGTAGTTTTTTTGTGACTCTTGTATCTTCACAAAAAATTAGTTCGCACTCTTCTAGGACTTGAAGAGATCTTTTTGAGATATCTTCAAGATTACCTATTGGAGTGGGAACTAAGCAGAGCATAAAGTTCTACTACTTTGCAGCAGCAGCGTATTTAGCTTTGAATTTCTCAACTCTACCAGCAGCATCAACAATTTTTTGCTCACCAGTAAAGAATGGGTGACATTCTGAACAAATATCTATTCTCATAGTTTCAACATTTGATTTAGTTTCAAATGTATTACCACAAGCACAAGATACTGTACAAGTTTTGTAATCTGGGTGTATATCTTTTTTCACGCCATATTCCTTATATAAAATTAATGTAAAATAAAAGGTCAAGTCTATGTTGCCCTTTATTAAACTCTTAGAACGCGGATTATAACTAAAAAAACTTAAGAATCTCTGAATTTAAGCTTGTTATAACTCCAGATGTTTGTTGATTATTAAATTGACCTTTGTTAAAGGTGTTTTGTCTTTTAGCAAGTTTAGTTGTATTTAATGCGATTTTTTCTTCCAATTGTTTTTTATCTAATCTACCATCTAAAAATTCTAGGGTTTCTAAAATACCAATAGATGACATGCTATTTGGCTTTCTTGAATATTTTTTTTCTAAAAAAATAACTTCATCAATAATTCCATCTTTTATCATTACTTTTGTTCTTTGATGAATCCTTTTTTTTAATTCTTCTTTCTCCCAAATAATTTCAAATAATTTAAGATCTTTAGTAATTGGAATCTTAGGATTTTGTAGAAAATATTCACTTGGAGTTAGATTTGTCTCTTTATAAATTGCGTAAGCTTTTTCAACTCTATACTTATCATTTCTTTTAATTCTTGACATATAATCTTCATCAAGTGAGTATAATAAATCATAAACTTCACCAACATTTGAATCTAATTTTATTTTTGATTTAACACCTGTAGATAAGCCTTCTATTAAAGCTTTTAGATAGAATCCTGTTCCACCTACTATAATAAGATTTTTATTATTCTCTTGCGCATATTTTTTTGCTTTTTTATAACAATCGATAAACTTGATTACATCATATTCTTCATTTGGATAAACTTCATTTATTCCAAAATGAATAATATCCCCTCTTTCTTCTTTTGTAGGTTTTGCAGATGCAATATCAATATCTTTATATACAGATAGAGAATCAAGTGATAATATAATTGAGTTTGTTTTATCTGCTATTTCCAAGGATAAACCCGTTTTACCTGAAGCCGTAGATCCTATAATTGCAATTTCTTTCATTTTATTCTACATCTTTTGTTTTTTTGCAATCTTCTAATTTTTGATTTAATTTATTAATTTCTTGTTCTTTTTTTATTAATGTTTTTAATAGTCCTGAAACATTTTGATCGTTCGATTCGGTAACTTCTGTTTGTACTTTTGAAGAACAAGCTGTAAAGAAACTTGTTATAAATAATAGTATAAGTGTATATTTTAGTATTTTCATTAAATTTTTCTCGGCCTTTAAAATTAAAAACAAAAAGCGTCAACGCTTTTTGTCCTTATTATACTATAAACCTAAAGATTTTAGAGTTTCTAAAGTAAGAGCACCTTCATTTAATTTGTTTACTCTTTGATATGCTTTTACAGCAGCCTTAGTTTCTGGTCCATAAACCCCATCAATATATGTAATTTTGAATTTTTTTGCTTTTAATGCTCTTTGTAAGTGAGCAACTACGTCTGTTGTAGTATTTGTTTCACAAAGAATTGGTTGCCATTTAAGATATGAATCAGCAACTTTGATTTTTGTTGGTACTTGTGTATAAACAGCAGGGATAATTGTCTTAATTTCTTTTGCCGGACTTACAAGTTCTCTTGTTTTAACCATTTTACAAATGGCAGGAATTTTTATTTCTTTTGTAGTAGCTGGAGTTGCTACAACTTTTTTTGTCACTGTTTCATAAACAGCAGGGATAGTAACTTTTTTAGTAATTGTAGGAGTTTGAATTTCTTGTGTTGGCACAGTTCTATAAACAGCAGGAATTTTTATTTCTTTACTAGTAGCTGGAGTTGCTACAACTCTTTTTTCTACTGTTCTATATACAGCTGGAGTTTTAACTTCTTTTGTATGTGCAGGTTCATCAATTACTTTTGAAGTAAGTGTTTTGTAAACAGCTGGTACTTCAACTAAACATAAAATATCACCAGTTGAATTATCAACTTTTTCAATTTCTCCTCTACCTTTTTTCCATGTAGTATATGCAGGTTTAATTAAAATCTTTTCAGTAACAGTCTTGTATGTTGCAGGCACTGTTACTAATTTAGTTTTTTCTGGTTCAACCATTACTGTTTCTTTAACAGTTTTATAAGTTGCGGGAACTGTAAGCAATCTTGAAGTTTCTTCAGAAGCTAGTACTTTTTTTGAAGCTTTTTTATATGTTTCTGGCACAACAATTAATTTAGTTGTTTCAGGTTTAATTAAAATTTTTTCAGTAACAGTTTTGTAAGTTGCAGGGACTGTTATCAATTTATTAGAAGCTTCTCTAATTGTAACTTTTTTTTCAACAACTTTATAAGTTGCGGGAGTAATAGAAATATTAGTTCTTGATTCTTTTAGCATTTTTTGAATGTTTTTAGTCTCATATTTTGCGGGAACTAAAACTTTTGCATAACATTCGCCAGCTACAGCATTTGCAGGAACTAAAGAGTTACTTACGGCATTTTTGTCATTTGCTTCAATATTCATTGCCTGAATTGAGTTTAATGCTCTTGTTTTATCTAGTTCTAATTGAGAGATCTTTGCATTTTGTGCTTCAATTTCTTCTTGTAATTGCATTACTTTATTAGATGATGTATTCATTGTATCTTTTGATGTACAACCAGTCATTCCAATAACAGTAAGTGTTGCTAATATTGCAGAATTTCTTAAATAATTTGACATTTTTATCCCTTTAAAATTTAGGTTAATCTTAACAAAATAATCATAAATATTACTTTAAAATTAGATATGATATGATACGGTATAATATCATACTTATCAAATTCTAGGAGAAAAAATTGAAAAAAATTATCATATCAACATTAGCAGGATTTATAGGAGCTGTATCTTTAAGTGCGGCTGACTGCATAATGGTTAAGGATTTAAATGTTCAGTTTAAGAATGGTTCTACTATTTATTCTAATACATTAGAGATGAAAGAAATAAAAGAATATGCTCAATTTTTAAAAGAAAGTGATTTATTTACGGTTATTGAAGGACATACAAGTTCTTTGGCAGATGCTAAATATAATTATGATTTATCATCAAGAAGAGCCAATAAAGTTAAATCTGAATTAATTAAATTAGGTGTTAGTCCCTCAAAAGTTAAAGCAATGGGATTTGGTGAATCAACTCCTTTGTATGATAATAATACAAAAGCAGGTGCCGCACAAAATAGAAGAGTAGTTGGTGAAGTATTTAATACATCTACAGAATTAATAAATTATATTACAGATCAAAAAAACAGAATAGAAAAAATTAAATATAAAGAACAATAGAAACTTGTAAATAAATAAAGGCTAAATTTAAAGTCTTTATTTATTATTCTTAGATAAAATCCTCTCCATGGAAAAAATCTTAAAAAAACTTAATGACTTCAATGAACTAGTAATGTTCAAACACTCTATATTCTCTTTACCTTTTATTTTTATTGCAATGGTAGTTGCAGCTAATGGTTGGTTTGGGTTTAAATTAATGCTTCTTGGTATTTTAGCAGCACTAACAGCTCGAAATTTTGCTATGGGATTTAATAGATATATGGATAGAGATATTGATGCACTAAATCCAAGAACAATAAATAGACCAAATGTTGATGGTAGAATCTCAGCTAATCAAATGTTAATATTTACACTAGCTAATGCTGTAGGATTTATAATAATTGCTTATTTCGTAAATGACTTAGCTTTATATTTATCAATACCTATTTTATTGGTAATTGGTTCTTATTCATATTTTAAAAGATTTTCGTATTTAGCTCATATTATATTAGGAATATCTTTAGGACTTGCACCAATTGCTGGAGTTGTAACAGTTTTAGAATATATACCTTTATGGAGTGTATTTTTAAGTATAGGAGTTATGTTTTGGGTTGCTGGATTTGATTTATTGTATTCCTTACAAGATATAGAAGTTGATAAAAAATTAAATCTTCATTCTATTCCTTCAAGATTTGGTGCTAAAAAAACAATGCTAATATCAAAAGTATTTCATACACTAACTGTATTTTTCTGGTTGTTATTTGTAATAAATTCAAATAGCTCAGCTTTTGCATATTTTGCAGTGATAGTAAGTGCGCTGATGCTGTCATATGAACATTATCTTGTAAATAAAGATTTTACAAAAATAGATAAAGCATTTTTTACTGTAAATGGATACTTAGGAATTGTATTTTTTATACTTATAGTCTTAGATAATATATTTTTTTAATAAAATAAATATTATCTAAGTTTTTTATGGTATAATTCCGGACTTATTTAAATGCGTCTGTGGCTCAACTGGATAGAGCACTGGGTTTCGGCCCCGGCGAGAACTCAAGACCCCACTATATAGGCTCTATAGCTATTTCTTAAGATACAAATACACAATCTAATACACACACTTTCAGTTGTTAAATCATCATTCGTTAGCCTTAAAGGGTTACATTAATGGTCACTAAAACTACATACATTTACAAGACTAAATCAGGCTTCAAGTTTAGAGTAAGAATACCAAAGGAACTAAGGTTTTACTTTGATGATAAGCTAGAGATTACTAAGAGCATTAAAACTGATAACTTTAAGAATGCAGTGAAGGTTGCTAGAGCTTATCATGTAGAGTTTGATAAGTTGATTGTTTCTCTTAAACTTAGTCACTCTGATAAAGCACTCACTAAAGCATTAGTACAGAACTTTTACCTCAATATCCTGAACATGAAAGTAGGCTCTTCAACTACTGTAGAGGCTAACAGAGAGGTTAACTATTCTTATGCAATAGATAAGTTCATTAAACACCTAGAGGGCTCTGAGACTCTGTCAGATAAGAATAGAGATGAAATGATTAGATTCTTTGATGACTTACTTAGGTACATCTGTAAGCAGTTAGTATTGAAGATTGTTGATATTGATGACCTGAACTACATCAAGAGTAAGCTTAAAGAAGTACCAAAGAGAACTAAGCAACCCTATCGCTCAATGACACCTAGTCAATTACTTAATACTAAACTACTAAGTGAAGATGATAAGGTAAGCACAACTACACTAAAGAAGTACCTCAAGTGGGTTAGAAGGTTCTTTAAGTTTTGTCATGCTTGTAGGTTCATTGATATTGATATAGCTCCTTTCCTAGAGTCACCAAAGAGTGAGCTTTCAGCACAACTAGAGAGAGAAGCTTTCACAGTGGATGAGGTTAAGAAGTCATTTACTGTAATGGATAAGGTTATTGATGATGTTAACTTAAGGCTTATCTATAAGATTCTTGCTTATACGGGTATGAGAATAAGTGAACTATCAAAAGCTGAACTAACCCTAGAGGACACAATATACTACATAAACCTCAGCGAAGATATTACAACACTTAAGACTAAATCTAGTCATAGAAAGATTCCCTTACACAATGACCTTATCATGCTTGATGTGCATAAGAAGTATAACAGACTCAAGGGACTCTTTAGGGATGAATTTATAAGTAGGAAGTTTAGGGAGAAGGTAAAACCTCTTGTTACAGATAACCCTAGAAAGGTTCTGTATTCTTATAGGCATACTCTAGCTACACAGTTGAAGTACACTGAAGTTAACCCTTTAGTCATCTCTGAGCTACTAGGACACTCTCACAGTGGTATGACTATGGGTAGATATGCTAGTAGGTATCCTTTACCAATACTGAAGGAAGCTATTAACAAGCTAGAGTATAGCTAGGAAAGGGGTTACTGAAAATCTAGTAAACGGGTCACTTCTTCTTAAGTAATTCTAAACAAGTTGTATACAGTAAGAGTGTAACTTTTGCATCATCTATAGCTCTATGAGCATTCCCTTTATCAATACCTATGTAGTCTGCAAGAGCTCCAAGTTTATAACTTTTTAAATGAGGAAATACATCTCTTGAAAGCTCTAGTGTATCTATAGCCTTGCTTATAGAAAACTCTATACCTTCTTGCTTCATGTTATGTCTAATAAACCCTAAGTCAAAAGGAGCATTATGTGCTACTATTACATTATCTTTTGCAAATTCACTAAAGCTTACTAAGGCCTCATGTAGAGTTATTCCATCTTCTAAATCACTATCAGTAATACCAGTTAAGTCTTTTATTTTCTTTGGTAATTTATTGTCTATTTTTATCATAGTATGGAATGTTTGGTGTTCTTTATCATTTATATTATTTATCTTTATTGCACCAATCTCAATTATTTTACAAGTTTCTTGCTTTAGTCCTGTAGTTTCAATGTCTAATACAATAAAGCTATCAGCCTGATTCTTACGATATATTTTCTTACTATCTCTGTCACTATACGTTTTCTTACTTGCAGTGTTGTTTGGTTTTTTTCTTATGAAGTAATACCAAATCAAATAACAAACTACCAATACTACTAATACTACTTCCATAATTTAATCCCTTATATATTTATGAAAAGTATTCTACCTAAACAACACTAAAGTCATACTAAAAAATTATAAAAATATCTGTGAGGTCATATATATGTAAACAGCTCGAGTATTTTCCCCCATAGCCCTTTTTCAATTCTCCTATACTCAACATATAACTATTCTTTAAGTAATCTTTAAGTGTATAGCTCTGCCTGAAGGCCTTTGTTTTATTTTACCTAAGTAATTGTATAGGTAAACTATTTGTAGATGCTCAGGCATATTATATATACACCTATGACTACACTTAAGCTAATCCTTTTTGTTTATTCCTATTCGTTTTCTACCTTAACCACTTGACAGATTACCTCTATTTTTGTTAAGATTTCATAACAGTTCAGTTGAAGTGTTACAAATGCAAACCTTAAAGGAGTCACTAAATGCCTATCTATTCGTACATGAGACTATCTACAGATGAAGATAAACAGTCAAACTCATTCGAGATACAATCACAAGCTATTACAACTTATGCCAAAGCTAATGGTCTAGAACCAATCGTTAAAACATTCAAAGATACTAAGAGTGGAGCTAAACTTGAACAGAGGTTAGGGCTTATGGAATTACTAAACACAATCAAGAAGGATGATAAGGTTATTGTTCAGAAGATTGATAGGTTATCTAGAGATGTTCTTCAGATGGGTTGGATTAGAACTGAACTAGCTCGTAAAGGTTGTGAACTTGTAATTATTGATACTAAGAATGACAATAACGACCCTATGGCTAATCTAATGGAACAGATAGTAACTGCTTTTGCTGATTATGAAAGACAAATGATTAAGTCTAGGATTCAAGCAACAATGGACTTGAAGAAATCCAAAGGTGAGAAGTTAGGTGGAGCTATACCTTTTGGCTTTGATGTTATTGAACAAGATAAGAAGAAGGTATTATTTAAGAATGACGTAGAGCAAAAGGTAGTAGCTTCAATCAAGAGATACAAAAGCAAAGGCTTATCACTTGGAGCAATAGCTAAGAAACTTAATGAACGAGGAATTACTACTAAGAATGGCAAAGAGTTTCAGTCAATGCAAGTTAAGCGAATACTAGATAGGTAATATTAACCACAACTTATAAACACACTTAAATAAAAGCATATACGAGCCTATGAAGAGCTTTAGTCACCCTCACATGACTGATTGTATTCTTCAACACTTTAGCTAGGCTCAGGCACTCTCACAGACAATTACTTTAGCTTACAAATAACATCATTTCAAGGTTATCTAAAGATTTCTACAGATACCTATACTTGGGGTCTAGAGTTTACGACTCCCCATAGGAAAGAGGGAAAGTGAAGACACACTAAAGTAACACTAAAGATGACCTATAACAAAGTTAAGGAAGAAGACTAAATAAGATAAGAATAAGTAACAGCTAAAGTAAGACTAAAGTAACACTAAAGTAGAGCTATAGTAAGACTAAAGATGACCTATAACAAAGTTAAGGAAGAAGACTAAATAAGATAAGAATAAGTAACAGCTAAAGTAACACTAAAGTAGAGCTATAGTAAGACTAAAGTAGAGCTAAAGTAAGACTAAAGTAAAGACCTAAGGTGGACACATTGATAATGATTATCATTAAGACTACAGATGAGCTAAAGTAGAGCTATAACAACCTTATTCATAATACCTAATTATATCATAAGATAACTATAGATGACTTGAGGTTCACTTACTACGTGGTTGTCATATACTGCTCCTATTTGTTTTTAGTGTTTCTGTCAGAGCATCTTGAAGCCACTTTAGCTATCAACTAATGCAATCTATAAGCCTCACTATAGTTAAGGCCCTCAGTATGCTCTCACAGACCTACAAACACATCTATTAGTTTATTATGGTATGACCTAAAAGGACATGATGGTATATATACTTGAAGAAAACTTTAGTTACTTAGGTTGAGGTAGAGTGAGACTTACTGTAATACTAATAGTGATAATTTATAAGATGAGAATAAGGTTAACTGTAGATGAGCTAAAGTAGAGCTATAACAACCTTATTCACACCCTAAACATAAACACCTAGAGTGATGTCATAAGATAGCTATAGATGGCTTTATGTCTTACTTACTACGTGATTGTCTTATACTATCTATTTAATTTAGTATCTCTGTAGCTCTGCCTGAAGGCACCTAAACCATTAACCAATGCAATCTATAAGCCTCACTAGAGTTAAGCCCTTCAGTAT
The DNA here is from genome assembly GCF_003667345.1 of Poseidonibacter antarcticus. NCBI lineage: Bacteria > Pseudomonadati > Campylobacterota > Epsilonproteobacteria > Campylobacterales > Arcobacteraceae > Poseidonibacter > Poseidonibacter antarcticus. The sequence goes on along the minus strand of NZ_RCWF01000005.1, from coordinate 134,349 downwards.
GCTCTGACAGACCTACAGCAACCTTCTTCTTAATACATTAGATATACTCATAGTGATGTAGCCAAAATGGATACTTTAAACTTAAATAGAGTTGAAGGGGAAAAGATATAGCAATGAGAATAAGTATCTCTGTAGCTCTGCCTGAAGGCATCTATACCATTAACCTATGCAATCTATAAGCCTCACTAGAGTTAAGACCTTCAGGATACTCTCACAGACCTACAGCAATCTTGTTCTAATACTTATAGACCTAGCTTTAGGCAGTTGTCCAAAATAGACATCTAGTGTGTTAACGGTATAGGGTAAGAATAAGTGTTTCTGTAGCTCTGCTTGAAGCCACTTTAGCTATTAACCAATGCAATCTATTAGCCTCACTATAGTTAAGGCCTTCAGTATGCTCTGACAGACCTATAGCAACCTTGTTCTTTATGCTAAAGGACTTCATCATACTCAAAAGTGAGTAACGAGCTATAAGATAAGAATAAGTGTTTCTGTAGCTCTGCTTGAAGCCACTTTAGTTATCAACTAATGCAATCTATAAGCCTCACTATAGTTAAGCCCTTCAGGATACTCTCACAGACCTATAGCAACCTTATTCTCACTTAATACTCATTAACGAATCTGTTAGTGAGCTGTAGGTGATAAGGTCTAGGATTAGAATAAGTGTTTCTGTAGCTCTGCCTGAAGATACCTATACTATTAGCTAATACAATCTATAGGCCCCACTTAACTTAAGGCCTTCAGTATGCTCTGACAGACCTATAGCAACCTTATTCTAATACTTATAGACCTAGCTTTGGGGTTTTAGCCAAAATGGCGATAACCTCAGGTGAACTTGAAGAAAGTTAAGAGAGCTAAAGTCAGAACTGTTAGTTAACTTTGGTTGGCCAAAACGGACACCCAATGTGTAATGTGATGAGGTATAGGATTAGAATAAGTGTCTCTCTCAGAGCATCCTGAAGCTATTTAGTAATACAATCATAAGCCCTTAGGTGACTTAAGCCCTTCTAGGTTCCTCACAGATGACCTACAGCAACCTTGTTCTCATCCTTAACACTAAATATACTTATAGTGATAGCTAAAGAGCCTAGCTTTGGGGTTTTACGAGAAACTCGTATTACGTATGATAAGGCTATGAAGAAGGTAAGCACTTTATTGTCACTGCAACAGAACGTGACAGTGCTAGTTATGACAAGAGAGGTGTAGTTAATAATTGGATAATGACCTATAACTTAACTAAGAAACAAGCTATAGCAATGAGAATAAGTGTCTCTATAGCTCTGCTTGAAGCCACTTTAGCTATTAACTAATGCAATCTATAAGCCTCACTAGACTTAAGCCCTTCTAGATGCTCTCACAGATGACCTATAGCAACCTTATCCTTATACTTAGTAGTTTTCTACAAGTGTCCATTTTGGACATCTGTTATGTTAATGGGACGGTCGCTAAAATGTCGAGCGTAAGTTAGGTATGACGGTAGCCATAATGGATAGACGTGTGTATAGCAATGAGAATAAGTGTCTCTGTAGCTCTGCCTGAAGGCACCTATACTATTAACTAATGCAATCTATAAGCCTCACTATAGTTAAGCCCTTCAGGATACTCTCACAGACCTATAGCAACCTTATTCTCATACTAAACATATATACAAATACAGATGAGCTATAGCAACCTCAATAAGTTTTATAGGATTACCTTATCGTCAACCTTGACGAAAACTCAGAGAAGTAGTTAGGTAGAGATAAGGTCAAGATTACATTATTAACAAAACTGTTAGTAATAGAAACCCTGATAGTGGATAAGGTATAGCAATGAGAATAAGTGTCTCTGTAGCTCTGTCAGAGCATCCTCAAGCTATTAAGTAATGCAATCTATAAGCCTCACTATAATTAAGGCCTTCTAGATGCCTCACAGATGACCTATAGCAACCTTATTCTAATCCTGAACATAAATACTTATAGTGATAGCTTTGGATGGTTGTCTCAAATACAGACACCCTTTATACAAGTAGTAATGTGATTGGTATAGCAATGAGAATAAGTGTCTCTTTAGGTCTTCTGTCAGAGCATCTTGAAGCTATTAACTAATGCAATCTATAGTCCTAAGATGACTTAAGCCCTTTAGTATGCTCTCACAGACCCTAATATATTCACATATAGGTAATTCATTAGTTTTATAAGAGGTTCTTAAAGTTAATCACAGTAGAATACCATCCGTTAACGATACACAATCTGATACACAAAGTGTTGATTAAGGTATTTAACAAATAACTACAAACCCCTATAGAAGGGTCTTAAATGCGTCTGTGGCTCAACTGGATAGAGCACTGGGTTTCGGCCCCGGCGGTTACAGGTTCGACTCCTGTCAGGCGTACCATTTAGAAGCCCGATCTAATCACTGTTTACAGTGTTTAGGTCGGGCTTTTTTAATTATACAAAATTATATTATAAGGAATATTACTTGGAATATTCACATACTATAACTTATTATGAAAATAACTCATCCTCCCTTATAACTCAATATGAATTAGCAAATGTAGATAAAGTCCAAAATCTTTTATTAAAAACATTTTCTACAAACTCCAAATTACTTGAAATTGGTTGTGGTTCAGGTCGAGATGCTGGATTTATGATTCAGAATAACTATAATGTTATAGGAATTGATGGATCAAAAAAGATGATTGAAGAAGCAAAAATGATTCACCCTGAATTATCACAAAGACTATTTCATAGTATTTTGCCAAATAATTTAAAATTTGATAAAAAATTTGATGGAATTTATTCAATTGCAACACTAATGCATTTATCAAAAAATGATTTAAAACAAACAATTAAAAACATTTATAACATATTAAATTTGAATGGAAGATTTTTAATGTCAGTATCGTTATTTAGAGATGATATTGGTGAAAATGGTTTCGATAAAAAAGGAAGATTTTTTTTAGTTTTAAAAATTGACGAATGGATAGAGATTTGTGAAAGTGTAGGATTTAGAATTATTGAGACAAAAATAAATAAAGATGGATTAAATAGAGATGGAATAGAATGGCTTACCTTAATAGCAAAGAAATAGTATGTATCTAGAAATTTTAAAAAAAGATATTCGTAATTTCTTAAAAAATATCTTTGATTTTGAAAAGGAACTCTTGAGGGGTTTTTTATTAGTTGATTCAAATAACAATGCAATTATAATTGATTATCAAATTTGTGATAAAACAAACCCTTTTAAATACAACGAATACACAAAAGAACAAAACTCTTTAATATCAAAATATAATTCTTGCTACAGATTTGTAATTGATGATAAAAAAGATTTTGAAGAATTTAAATCTATTTATTCACATATCCAAAATCATGATTTTAATGAAGATAATATCAAGCAAAGAGGAACAAATAGAGAGTTAAAAGAAATTGACCCAACATTACCTGAAGCTTATTTTGAATCGGCATTTATTAATTGTTATGGAAGAGAATCATTATCAAAGATTAGAAGAGAATTTCCAGTCATTGATTTCAAAGGTCAAACAAGATGGATTGACTATTTTATAAAACATAAGAACTATAATATAGCAATAGAGAAAAATGGAGAGACTTATCATCATCCAATAATTATAGGGAAAATGAAGTATAAATCACAACTATATAAACAAAACTCATTAGTAGCTTATGGATTTAAAGTTTTCCGATGGTCTTTAGAAGGAATGAAAACAACAGAAAATTTTTATGATGAAATAAAAAAATATGTTGGAAATATTGAAGATTTAGAAGACTTACAAAAACTTTCAGTTTCAAGACAGATTATACTTTTAAATCACCAACTTAATTCACTCAATGAACTTGAAGAAAGAAGAGAGAATGGAGAAAAAAACTTTTTGGTTGTTCTTCCCACTGGTACAGGGAAAACAGAAATATTAATTGCTGATATCATAAACCAATATAAAAAAGATACTGATTTAAAAGTTTTGATTTTAGTTCCTACAAAACAGTTGAAAATTGACACTATTAAAAAAGTAAATTGTAGATTTGAAAATGAACTAAATGCTGAAATTCTAATTGGTGAAGAAAGAAATTCCCAAATTGTTATTCAAACATATTCTTGGATGAGTAGATATTATCAAAACTTCAATAGTTTAGATTTTGATTATGTTGCAATCGATGAAGCTCATCATGCAGTTGCACCAACTTTACAAAAAGTTATTCAATACTTTAACCCACAAATGCTTTTAGGACTAACAGCAACAGATAAAAGACTTGATGAAAAAAGTTTAGCAGAAATATTTGGTAAATATGAATCAAATTTAACTTTAGTGGAAGCTATAAAACAAGATATATTGTCACCAATCAAAGCTTTTAGAGTTCAAAGTAATATTGATTTATCAGAAGTTAGATTTAATGGAAAAGATTACTATTCAATAGATTTACAAAAAACGGTAATAGCTCCATCAAGAGATCAACTTATTGTTGATATTATGCAAAAATATTTTATAGATAAAACTATGCCATTTAAATCAGGACTGATTTTTTGTGTATCGGTTGCTCATGCAAAAAAAGTAGCAAAACTTTTACAAGATAATGAAATTTCTTGTAAAGCTGTAAGTGGAAATGACAACAACTCTCAAAAATATATTGAAGAGTATCAAAATGGAAAAATCCAATTTTTAACAACTTGTTCATTACTGAATGAAGGGTGGGATTCTCCTAGAACTTCGATAATAGTGATGGCAAGACCGACTATGTCAAAAGTTTTATATACACAACAAATAGGAAGAGGAACACGAAAATATAAAGATAAAGAAGCACTTTATGTAATTGATATAGTTGATAATTATGGAGGGGCTGGAACATTTAAAAATTCACCTTGGTCAATTCATGCGCTGTTAGGTATATCAGAATATAAACCTTGGGGTGATATATTGAATCCAAATAAATTATCTCATGAAGAAATTCTACTTGATGGACTTTATGAAGAAGAGCGAAAACTTGAATATATTGATATTTTTACATTTGAAGAAAAATATGCAGATTATTTAAGTGATGAACAGCTTGCACGAGAGCTTTATATTTCAACTGGAACATTACGAAAATGGGTTAAGAAAAAAGAAGTCAAACCAGATGTTCAGATTTCTATAGGAAAACAGTTTTTGAATTATTATGAAGCTTCACAAATAGATAAAATAAGAAAAGCTAAAAATTTAAAAGTTCATAGTGATAAAACAATTTATGAAGATTTTTTTGAGTTTATAGATGAGGGTACATATTCACTTTCTTATAAAATGATTTTTATATTGTCATTATTAAAATCTATTGATCATAACGGTGAAGTCAATTTAGATAATTTACTTTTAGAGTTTAAAAAGTTTTATCAATATAGATTAGATAATAATCTTAAAATAGATAGAAATAAAAGTCCTTTTGAAAATCAAGATTTTATCGATGATAATTCAAAAGTAAAGAAAAATATTTTAGCAAATCCATTTGAAAAATTTGAAAGAAAAAGATTTATGTATCATTGTAAAGATTTAAATAATATTGCTTTCTCAAATATTTTATGGAATCAAATCAATAATAAAAATGATATTCAAAAAATAAAAAAGAATTTTTTTGATGACCTAGTTGACTATTATAAAGATATAGATACCTTTGATATAAAATATTGGAAGAATTATTGGGAAGTAATCTAAATTGTCAAGTTTCTCAAAATAATTAGAGATAAAAAAGAATTTTTATAGATGATACGAATATCTTGATTAATCGTATTATTTAATATCTTTTTTATAGCTTTCATCATATGAAGAATGCATAGAAAGTAGCTTAATAAATTCAAAAACATAATTTGAGCTAAATGAATCTTCAAAATTTAAGTGATAGTCATTTGATATAATACGTTTTATCAGGCTTCTCATTTGTTATAGAATCCCTGTAAAGTATTTACTTGGATATCTTGTTAATCTAGTACATCTATTTTACACTAGAGAAAGTGTTTTATTTTTTTATATATAAAATTACTACATTTTAAAATATAGATTTAATATTTCTTTTTGAATATTCAATTTATATGACTTTATATCTAGTGCTCTAATCATTTTTGAGTTTTTTAATGTATCAACATCATCGATTGTTTTATATCCTGCCTTGTATTCTTCTTCATTTACCTCTAATAGCTCATCATATAGCTTTATATCTTGTAAGGCAAGGTTAATTCTATCTTTATAACTTTTTATTGTTAAGATGGCTTCTTCGTATGTAGATTCACTGCTTATTAGTTCATCTGCTAACTCTTTTTGACTTATTAGTTGATCTAGTTTTGTTTGTTCTATATCACTTGATGCTGTATAGCTAAGTGGCATTGATACTTTTAATCCATAATTATAGTAATCATCATTTTCAATTGTATCACTATCTTGGTATCCATATGTTCCTGTTGCTGCTAATGTAGGTAAATAATCACTTTTTTTGATTTTATATAATGACTTATTTACATCAATATCAAGTTTTGCATAGTTTACTGATGTTGCATTTTGTAGATATATTTCTTTTGTCATTAGTTTTACATTTGGTATTTCTATTGTTTTATAGTTCTTTGATGTATATTTTTTTATGCTATTTATATTTACTAGTTTTGATAATTCTAACTCTTTTTGTGTATCGCTTAGTTCATTTTTTGTCATAATTGCATCGTTTAAATCGCTAATATCTAGTTGCCCTGCTTTGTATTCTGATTTTTTATTTCTTATATCAATTTGGCTATTTTTAAGATAATATATATTTTGTTCCAAAGATATATCATTTATTTTGACGTCTATTAAATAAGAGAAAAGTGTATTCAAATCATCTTTTGTACTGATTTGTAAATCTAAGTTTTCCATTTTTTTAAGTTGTGTTGCATAATCCATTTGTGAACTAATACCACCAAAGTTAAATATATCTTGTGAAATTGATAAAGAGTAATCTTTTGTTTTTGTATTATCTTCATCTTTTGTAATACTTGCATTTAAATCAACATCAGAAATCCAATCATATTTATTTGATTGTTCTTTTTGTTTTATTTGTTCTTGTTTTAATTTTATAATTTCTTGTTTTGTATTTGATAATACTTCACTTTCATTTGTAAAAGCTAAGATAGGTATAAATGCAGATAATGTTAATAGTGTTACTGGTGATAATTTTTTCATTTTACAAACTCCACTTTTAGAATTTTTCCAAAGTCATCATCTTTTAAAGTTAGGGTTACTTTATGAGCTGATACAAATGTTTCATCCAAAGTTTTATCTATTTTTTCAATAGATGCAATATTTTCTTTTCCATTGATTAAAACTTTTTTATTTTTTATATCTTTATAATCATCTTCACTTACATATACTATTAGTTTGGATTTACTTATATCGTAAGCACTTGCTAATTCAGAGCCAATTGATACATAGTCTCCTTTGTTTACAGCGAATTCTTTTATATATAAGTTTTTGGCATTTATTACTTTCTTTTTCAAAGTATCTTCTATTGTTTTGATATTTAATTTTAAAGTTTCTATTGAGATTTGAAGTTCAATTATTACATATAATTTATCATCTTTTTCTGATTGGCTTTTCCCTCTAATTGTTACATACTTTTTATAACTATTCTCTAATATTTTTAATTTTTTATTATATAAACTTAATTGTTTATTATAAATTGCAAGTTCTTTTTTTTCTAAACTTGTATCTTGTTTTATTAGTGTTTTATTTACAACTTTTGTTTCATCACTTTTATCAAGTTGCACGATTTGTCCTGCTGCTTGTGAATATATTGTAAAAGTATCATAAGGTTCAACTTTTGCCATATAAGTTTGAGCAAATACCATAAGTGGTGTTATTAATATAAATAAATATTTTTTCATAATCTAATCCTTTATTTTAAATAATGTTGCATATAAAGCAGGTACATAAATAAGATTTAATATTGTTCCCCATGCAATTCCAAATCCAAGTGAAATAGCAATTGGTTGAAGCATCACAGATTCTCCTGTAGGAAAAAATATTAACGTTGCAAGCCCTAATATAGTTGTAATTGAAGTAATTAATATTGGTCTTACTCTTTGTTTTGCTCGAATAAAGAAGTCATGTCTATTTTTTGTATCATGTAAAAAATCAAGCATGATAATTCCATCATTAATAACAACACCAGCAAGTCCTAGCATACCTATTAGTGATTGTGAATTTAGATTTATTCCCATAATTGTATGTCCCACAACAGCACCAAATGCAGTAAATGGAATAACTGATAAAATAATAAGCGCACTTTTAAAAGATGGGAAGTTTATAAGTAATGTTAAAAAGATTAAAAATAGTCCAACCATAAAAGCTTTTAACATATCACTTGCCATTTGAGAACTTTTTTCTATCTCCCCTCCAAAACCTATACTTACTCCTGTTTTCTCAATCTCTTTAATAGTAGAATCTAGTTGTTTTAATACTTCATTTGCACTTGTAATTTTTGTATCAACGTTTGCAAATACTGTTTTTTGAATTAGTCCATTTTCTTTTTTGATTTTTTCAAAATTTCGCTCTATTTTGAAATCTACAAGTTGTGATAATTCTACTTTTGTATCATCAACTGATATTAAAAAATGTTTAAGTTCATCAATACTATCTTTATAAACTGATTGAGTGATAATATCAATTACTCCATCTTTATTAAAAGTATCACCTTGATCTTTTTCCATAAAATAGCTTGTAACTTGAGTTGCTATTTCATTATCAGTAAGTCCTAAGTTCATTGCATAATTATTTAAAGAGAATTTATATTCGCTATCCCCTAGTTGAGTATTATCTGCTATATCTTTTGTACCTTCAATATTTCCTATTGCAGTTTTAAGTGTATTGATTCCATTTAATAAAAGTGTTTTATCATCACTACTTAGTTTTAGTTCTATATCTGTTTTAACTATTCCAATTCTACTTGTTACTACGTTAAATTCGACTACTTTATCTTCTTTTGATAATGGTGTTACAAGCTCTCTTATTTGTTGCATTGCAGTTGCTGTATCTGTAGTTCTTATTTTGTCTTTTTGTTCAAAATCAAAACTAAAATTTAGCACAGGATTAATATAATGATTTATAAAGTTGTCTTCTTTTAAGTCTTCAAGTTCTAAAGTTAATGTAAATCCATTATCAATAGTTTCACTATCACTTGCAACATTTGTAAATCGTCCAACTGTTGTATCAATATTCTTGATAAATAGTTTTTTTGCATTTTCTAAAAGAAGTTTTTCATATTTTTTCGTAATTTTATTTGTTTCTTCTAATGATTTTGATTCATCAAGTTTAAAAGATAAGGTTACATTGCTAGAAACCATATCTGGCATCATTTGAAATCTACTTTGACTTACTAGAAAAAATGTTATTAGTGGTATCGTAACAAAAAACATAAGAAGAAAAGTCTTTTTATAATGAATTACTTTATGTAAAATAGCTTCATAAAAATTATATGCTTTTGTCCAATCAAGCATTTTATCTTTTCTTTTTAACATATGTTTTGCATGAAGTGGCAAAAATATAAATGACTCAACTAAAGATGCGAAAATAAGTACAGAAATAACTATAGGAATAAGTTGCATAAAAATTCCAAATTCTCCACTTATTAAAAGCATTGGAAGAAAAGCAAATATTGTAGTAAAAGCTGCAATTAAAACAGGAGCAATCATCTCTTTTGCACCATTTAAAACAGCATCATCAACCTCGGCACCTTCATCAAGATGCCTTTGTATATTTTCACTTACAATAATTGCATCATCAACTACAATTCCCAAAGACATAAGTATCGCCATTAGTGAAATCATATTTAAACTATAACCCATTGTTTCAATTACTAATAAACCTAAAATAAAAGAAAATGGTATCCCCATAACTATAATAAGTGAAAGTCTTGTTGATATTAAAATATGCATTGAAAGACCAACTAAAATAAGTCCTAAAGTGATATTTGCAATAATTGTTTTTATTCTATCATCAACAGGACCTGAAGAATCCCTTGTGATACTAATAGTCAAATCTTTAGATGATTCTTCATATTTATCCAAAATACTTTTAATAGTATTTGCAACTGCAATTGAATCACCTTCCTCACTTTTATATACATTAAGAGATACTGTTGTTTTTCCATTTAGTCTTGAAATTGTTTCATCTAAAGGATAATCTATAGTAATCTTGGCAATATCTTTTAGATAAACTTTTTTATCATTTACTTTGATAATAGTATTTTCCCATAAATCTTTTTGGAATTTATTGTTATTTGCTGTTAAATATACGTGGTTACCAGTTTGTTCAATTTGCCCAACTGGATATATATATGAGAGGTTTTTTATAGCACTAATTACTGAATCACTTTCTAATCCATACATATTGATTTTTTTATGATCAAGATAAAAATCTATTTCTAAATCACTATCTCCATATATAGTAATCTCACTAATACTAGGCACTTGTAGAAGTTTTGTTTTAATCGTATCTGAAATCTCTAATATCTGTGCTTTGGTTTTTTCATTTGAAGAAAGAGCTATATTTAATAAAGATGCTTGTTTTTGTACACTTGTTACTGTAGGTTCTGTCATATCACTTGGAAGATATTTTTTAGCAGCACTTACTGCATCACTTATATCATCTTGGACTTCTTGTTTATTCGCACCATCTTGAAGTTCAACTTCTATTGTAAAACTTCCATTTGTTATAGTTGTTGAAACTTCTTCAATACCTGAAATAGAATCTATTTGATTTTCTATTTCTATTACTGCAAAGTTATTTAAGTTATCCGCACTAGCTCCACTATAACTTCCACTTACTTGAATACTATCTAAAGTAATAATTGAAAACATCTCTTTTGGTATTTTGATATAAGAAAAGATACCCATAATTAATATAAAAATTAAAAGCGTGTAGTTAAGACGTGAATTATTCACAAAGTATTCTATTATTTTACCCATTGTTTATTCTCCGTCATATTTATTGTATGAAATTATATAAAATCAATTTTAACAACTTATAAATATAAAGTAAATGAAAGTAAATGAGAGTTTAAAAGAAGAGTGTTATTGATTAACTAGTTACGCAAATTATGCGTAACCAGAAAGTGTGCTTGCATTTGTGTTTTGTAAATATGTATTTATTTGACTATTATTATTTTGATTATTAATCGCTTTTAATAATCCATCAAAACTTTTTGTATCAATAGCAGACTCTTCATTTTCAGCCCCTGTTTTAAGCATATCCATTAATACACTTAAGTTATCAAGTGCATTTTGTTGGTTAGAACTAAGTGTTGTTTCATCGCTTGTACTCCCACCATATACTTCTTGTAGTTCGTCAAGAGAAACAACTCCATCTTCATTTGTATCAAGAGTATCAAACTCTTCTTCTACTTCTGATGATGACATTTGTCCCCCACCTGCAGGAGGAGGTGTTCCACCTTGTCCTACACCTGCAAGTGTTCCTATTTCTTGAGCATCAAATCCTGCTTCGGCCATTGCACTTTCAAGTTCAGAAGAGGCTTGAATCCCCTCGTCTTGTAAAGCTGAAACAATAGCCTGAGCATCACTTTTACTTAAATTATCTGCATCATAATCTGCTAAAATTGAAGAAATTGTCTCTTCTTGTGAAGAAGAAAAAACTTCATCTTCAGATGGATTTTCAAAACCAAAAGCTGAAAGCATAGATTGAAAGTCTTCTTTAGAAGGCATTCCTTGACTAAACTCAGACATTGCTGAATCAATCGCACTTGTTAATTCAGATTGACCTATTAATCCATTTGAATCAGAATCATACGCTGAAAATATATCATCACTAACACCCATTTCCTCAATGTTAAGAGAAGAATCTTTATCAGAATCTTTTTTGGATATCATTTGACTTGATATAGAAGTAGAAGTTGGTTGAATTAAATTCGCCATTATTCCCATATTTGCTGTATCTATCATGATTTTTCCTTTCTATTTAAAATTGTACTATCTCAAAGTAAACATAAAGTAAATATATCTTAAATAAGTGAATTAATAATCTATTATACATTTATTTAAATTAGCTTAAACAACTATGTTTTACTAATACTAACTAATTTATTAATAAAAAATTATAAAAATTATGAATTTACAGAAATTTTTATTTAAAATACCATAAAATGGTACCTCTACCATTAAAATAAATTATTTTTTAAATTATTTTTTTAAACATTTAATAATTTTAAGCTATATCTTAATGTTAGATATGATATGATTTAATAAATAGAATTGTTATCTATTTATTTAAGGACGAAAATGCCATATATCGTATCTTCAATAATTGCAGCAGTTGCTGCTTTAGTAATACTTTTAACTAGATATGAACCTGATGATAGTTCTATAAAAATAGAACTTGAGCGAATGAGGTCTATGATTTTAGTTATTGATGGTTTTGTTGATACATATATCCAATCAGGTGGGGATATGTCTGAGATAAACTTTCAAAAATTAGAAGAAGACGGTATTTTACCTGAAAATATCAAGAGAGAGGATGACCCAAAATTGGAAGATGGTGATGGTGTTGTCTCTAATCTAACTTCTGAAGAGGATGAAGGTACAGCAGAAGAATTTAAGTCTAATTTAGTATTTCCTAAAAGCGAAGTTATTTGGCAACTAATACCAAATACAAAGGATAACACATCTTATAAGATATTAGTTGATATGAAAAAGAATCCTATTTTGAACTCAAGAGCAGGTTTTACTGAGAGTTTTTTGGGAAAAGAATATTGTGAAAAAGCTTTGTTTGGTAAGTTTATATCAAAGGGTAATAGCTATGATGATTCAATAGAAGGTAAAGAAACTTTTACTGAAACTGGAACAAATAAAGATGCTAAGTTTGTTTGTATAGTTTATAAATAAAAAATTTGTGCAACTATTTTGTAGTTGTTGTGTAATAACATCATAAGATGTTTTAAATTAAAAAAAAGGATAGGGAAATGCCACAGTTAATAGCAATGATTATAGTAGTTGTTGGAGCAATGATTTATATGTTCCAAACATTTGGAGGAACAGGTGATAAAATCGAAGGAATTGCACAAAAAACAAGTGTAATAACAGAGATTAACAATATTAAGAATGGTTTAAAATTAGCAGCGAAGTCTGAGGCTATAGGTATTGGAACAGGTACTGATTCTACAACAACAAATGTATTAGGTGGATTAGCAGAATTAGCATATTTCCCAGAGCAAGTTAATTCTCAAATTATTAGTGAAGGAGACACAACTGAAACACCTGAAAATAATAATTATTATGCAATTTCTTTTGGTGGGGAAGATGATACAGAAGCTGATTCTGCTATGAGAATATCTTTAGTTGCAGATAAAGCAGGTATGATTCCTGGTATTTATGTAGAGTTTTCATTAACTGGTTCGTTAGGAGCAAATGCAGGATTTTTAGAATCACAAATAGCAAATGATTTAAAAGAAATTGCAAATATTGATAGAACTGCAGATATTGCCTTTGATGCTGCGGCTACAGCATATGTATCAGGTGCTCTTCCAACTGTCGGGACTCCTTTAGAAAGAAGAATCCCTGGCGATGTAGATACAACAACATTAGAAAATGATGGTAAATTTATCATTTATTTTAGAGACTTTGCTGCTGATGAAGTAGTTGTTGCTGAATAATAGAATTATTTAGAGTAAAACAATTAAAAACTTAGGCTTTAGCCTAGGTTTTTATTCAAAAACAAAAAACAAGTATTAAGCTCAAAATAATTTAGTATTTATTTTTTGTTTTACAAAAAAAGAAAAGGTACATTTCAAATGTTTGCAAATATATGGGTATCATCTGCACTTATTGTTACACTTATGTTTTCAGCAGGTGCTATGTATAAATCATATAGCGATGTTCAAGAAGCAAAACAAGTACAAGAACATTATGAAATTGTCTCGAAAATCAAAACAACATTAGCAAAACAATACAACAAAAATCCAGAAGAAATAACAAGAGAAGAAATCATAGCCTTTCTACCAGATGGTGGAAATTGGGATAAAGTTTTATTATTAGATAGGAATTCAGACAGTAGTCTTGATAACGAAGATGATATTTTAATAAACGAAGATGGAAATATAGAAATAAACGAAGATGAAAAGCTAAAGTTATTAGCCCTAAGAGCAAAGTTAAAAGATATTATAAATCTAAATGAAGTACAAACAACTACAAAAAATGAAGGTACAGAAAATGAAAAAACCTTCTATACCTTTGAAATAGGCAAAAATGAAAAAAATAATATCATAAATGATATAGAAATAGAAAAAGCATTGACAAGAGCAGTTGATTATCTAGCACAAGATATTTTGTATGATGAAAATAGTAGTAGTTTTGATAAAGATGATTTTGATAAAATTATTGAAGAACTAACTCCTTATGATAATATATATCTTTTTGATATAGAAGAAGCTTTAAGTGATGATGACACTTTAACAGAAGATAAATTAAAAGATGAAAAAGAAAATCATTTTAAAAAAATGTTAAAAGAAAAACTAAAACAAAATGAATTAACAATAGAAACAAAATTATATGAAAAGGTGAAAGGTTATTTATGATTAAAGATATTTTTATACTAATATTATTTATTACCTTTTCAAAAGCATTAAGTTTTGAAGAAACTCAAAGTAAATTAAAAGATATACGAAAAATAGTGCAATATGAAGAAAGTGTAGCAAGAGCTTATGAAAATTATATTTTAGAAGAATATAAAATACCAAGTTCAATAAGTGATCTAAATTTACCAACATTATCAGATATAGAAAATGACTTTAATGAGATTACCCTTTTATCAGAAAATACAAAATTATCTTATGCTTTAAAAAGTAATGAAGACGAAGAAGATAATGAAGACGAAGAAGCAAATAAAGATGAAAATAGAATAAATGCTTTATACGATAGTAATACATATAGAAAAAGAACTTATGTAAGAAATGATAGTGTATATTTTAGATTTGAAGATGATTTTGCAAAACATTTATATGATTTATTACAAGATAAAGAACTTGAGAAATGTGAAGAGTCAGAAAATACTTATGACCCTGCTATAAATTGTACAAAAGATTATAATTTAGCTGATGGTCAGAGTAATGAAAATATTGTTCGTTATAAGCATATTTATTTAGGTGTTACAAAAATCGAAGAAGTAGAAGTAAAAGATAAAGATGGTAATTCTACAGGGTATTCATATCCTAGTGAATATCTAATAGCATATAGAAGTGACAAGTTCAAAACAGGACCTATTGTAATTGCTAGTAAAGATTATTATGAAAAAGATTTAGAAGAAGAAGATGAAGAAGCAGAGTATTGGACGGAACCTGAATTTGATACTATTCCAAATGGTGCCTTACTTTTTGATACAGATGGTTTAAAATATGTGAAAACAACAGATAGTATAGAGAAGTTATAATGATTAAAAAACTCTTTATTCCATTATTTCTTTTTTCATTTTTAAGTGCAAATGATATTATGATAGGACAAAAACAAAATGTCTTATATATCCAAAACTTAATAGAAACAGAAGATAAAATAGCGAAAAACTTTGAAAAATATATTTTAACAGAGTTTCAAATCCCTACACTTGAGAACTTGCGTACAGATGAATACTTAGGTAATAATTTTTCATTAAAAAATAGAATGGGAGATGACTTAGCTTTTAAAGATATAAAAGAACTTCAACTAAGATATGCAATCTCAAAACCTGGATACTTGGATGCAAATAAATACATTATACTTTTATATAACAGAGATTTATATAGAGATAATACTTCTGCTTCTAATGGCGATGAAGATTTAGAAGAAAATGAAAATGATGATACTAAAGTAGACCCATCAATTTCTTATGTAAAAATAGTATTACAATCAGATGAAGCTAAAACTATTTTTAATATATTAAAAAATGATGAAACAATACAAAAAGACTGTGATTCACCAAGTGTAGGAAACTATTGTAATAAAAATGATAAAGCTATAAGATATTACATTACAGCAAGTGATTGGATAGAATATGACAAAAAACTTTTTGAAGATGGAAATGTTTCAACATCTATAGATTTTAATGATTTTGATGATCAAGAAAAATTTGATAACTTAGCAGTAGGTGCATATATCCTTCAAGTAGAAGAAGAACAGAAATATATAAAACTATATTATGAAGAAGAAACAGAAGAAAAATATATGGAGGTAAAATAAATGAAAGTTTTAATTTCCATAATAATTCTTATTAATTTTAGCTTTGCCTCAAATGCAAATGTATCATTGATGAATAATATTAAAAGTATAATTCAAAAAGAAGAATACATAGCACTAGCAATAAATAAATATATTTTACAAAAAGCCAAAGTTCCAAAAACTGGTACAAGTCTTAATTGGAATTTACTTGAAAATGATGATTATTTAGGAACTGACTTTGATAAGATAAATCCTCTAACAAATGAGGATATAGTCGTAACTTTTGATACAGACAATAACGCGTATATAAAATCAATACTTACAAATATAGATGAATATGATAATAAAAGTAAGTATTTATATAACTTTTATATAAATAAAATATTTAGAGTAAACACAATTCCACCAAAAAACAATACAGGTGATGAACTTATAATTGGTTCTCAAGTTTTATACAATGACATTCAAAAAGAAATAGTTGAAGTTTTAAATGAAACAGATACAGATAAAAAAAGAGATATATTATTTCCAAATCAAGATTGTACAACAGATATCACTACTAGTACAAAAGAATACTACGAACTAAAAAATGAAAAATTAACATTAAAATATTGTAAATTATCAAAGGACTTATCAGAGGACTTGTCTTTTGATATCTATCAAAATGGACCTGTTTATTTAGATGAAGAATATGATGAAAATGATTTACAAGAAATTATAGCAAACATAGGTGATATAGCATATGTAGATTCTGTTGAATACATATATCAAAGTGGTGATGATGAAGAGAATAGATGGGTTGAAATATCAAAAAAAGTGGAATA
This sequence comes from Poseidonibacter antarcticus, assembly GCF_003667345.1. Lineage (NCBI taxonomy): Bacteria > Pseudomonadati > Campylobacterota > Epsilonproteobacteria > Campylobacterales > Arcobacteraceae > Poseidonibacter > Poseidonibacter antarcticus. The sequence continues at coordinate 117,343 of NZ_RCWF01000005.1, read as the reverse complement.
TGGTGAAGAAGAATATACTCAAGAACAAGTTCAAAATTATATACCTAATGCTTCAGATTTAGTTATGCGAAAAGATTTTGGATGTAAACTTGCAAATGGTGATATTTATTGTTGGGAAAAAAATACTAATAAAAGAGCAGGGGTAGAAGATGAAAGTATATACTTAAATACACCTATTATGTTAAAAGTTGATGATGGAAATTTACAATATAACAGCTCACAAAGAGTTAAGTTTATAAAAATAGCTCTAAATGATACAAATGTATGTGGTATTTCTACAGATGGGGATATGTATTGTAATGGAAATGTAAGTAATACAAATTTTGATATTGATATATCTGATAAGACATCAATCTTAAGAAAATATAAAAATATCTCTTCTTTAAAAGATATTGCAATGGTAAATGATGCTTGGGTTTTATTAAATGATTTAGGAACAATTTATACTTTAGATTCAAATGCTAGTAACGCTCAAGCAAGTGATAAAACCTTTAAAAAAATATATGCATTAAGAGATAGTAAAACTTTTGGGGCTTTAGACAGTGATAATTACTTTAATATTTGGGGAGAAAGAGAATCTGGTAATATTGCTACACCCACAGAAGTATCTTCTATAAAATTTGATGAAGATAGAATTTTTGTAAATAGCAAAGAATTTACACTAAAAGGTCTTGATGGAAATTATTATAGAACAAATGATAATGGTATTCTAGATTTAAATATCCCAAATAGTAGTAGTGTATTAAGTGTTTCGTATTATGATTATAATGGTAACGGGTATATATTATATATTAATGAAAAAATGCAGTTACAGGTAAAAGGAACAAATACTTTATTAGAGTGTAAAGATAAAAATTTTAATGCATGTGATAGTTCTTCAAATACAATATTTAATACAGCTTTAAATGAACTAAATATAATAAAAGATGATAAAATTTATGCAAAATTTTCAAATGTATCAATCTTTTCTTCAGGTAAAATAAATAAGGATGATGAAATAAATTCTTACTTTGATGTAAATGGTATATATCTTGAAGACTTTGAAGATGTTAATGACTATCAAAAAGTAGATGGAAAATATAATGATTGGGTGGTGAATACAAACTATTTATCATCTAATACTTTGGATTCTGATATCCCAATATATGAGAATAAAGATTGTACTGAAAAATATTCTTGTGGTTTACTTGGTCTAGGTACTTGTACTCGTCCAATTGCTTGTAAAGAAGCAGGTAACTTTTTGGGAAGATTTGGAGACACCGATATATTTAGAGAAAATAATCCTTTTGTATCAAATGATAATACTGCAAATCCTGTTGTAAGTAAAATATTTAATTTTGGTTCAAGTTATGCAGGTAAAAAGGTAAAGCTAACATTTGATTTTTATCGAATAGATATTTGGACAGGTGATGGTGATATATCAGATACTTTAGGTGAAGCTTTAACTGGACTATTAGATGGTTTAATAGGTAATTTACTGGGGTTAGGAAGCTTGTTAAATGCAGTATATGATTTAGTAAATGGTTTATTAGAGCTTGTTGGATTAATTGATATAGATGATATATTTATTCCCTTTGTAAATGATTTACCAGTAAAAGATGGTACTTTAACTGATGATGAAAACTATTATTGGTGGTATGTACATAATCAAAATCGTGCGAATACTGGTTATTCTAGTTTACAATCTATTTCTGATTCAAAAGATTTAACAAATATTAAGAATACAAAGTCATTATCATCATCAAAAGATTATAGTTTTTCTTTTAAGGAAAAAGAGTTTGAATTAGATTCAGAAGGTAAAATTAAATTGGGTTTTGAAGCAATTATACAAACTTATGTAACTTTGTTAGCAGGCTCAAGAGTAAATGATATTGAAAATGTATCTTGGGGAATTGATAATATAAAGATAGAATTAGTTGATAAAGACTCTATATCTTCTCCTCCTCCATACGTTTGTACTATGACAGGTATTGAAACTTCAACTCAAATGTACTGTTGGGGAAATGTAGCAAGAGCTATTCCCATTTTGAATACATCCTTGTACGATGTTAGTAAAATAGATAATATAGGAGATATAAATGATTTATTTATATCACAAGTAGAGGATGAGGCAAAACAAATGTCTTTTGACAATTATAATAATAATGGAAATTTATTTTTAAAATACCCTACATACATAGGTGGTTTTGATTATGGATTTTATTTTAAATAAGGAATTACATGTTAAATAAATTTAGGAATATACTTTTTTTTACAATTTTACTCTTTGGTTTAGTAGGATGTAGTTCAAAAAGTTTTCATAATGATATGATTGTTAAAACAAAGAAATCTTTGGATAAGAAGAATTATGAAGATATAAAAAGATCATATTCAGATTCTTTGGTTACAGAAAAAACAAAATCAAAAGAGTTTATAAGTGTTTTAGAAGATAAGTCATTAGCTGATATTTTAAAAGAAATGGAAATATTAGATGGTAATTTTTATTACTTAAAAAGTAGTGATATTTTAATACCAAAAAGTAGAATTAAAATTCATAATATTGAAGAATTAAATCAATATCTAAATGCAGTTTTAGAAAAAGAATTATTTATCAAAAAAAATGGATCTATTTATTTAGTAAAACTTTTAAGTCTAAGTGAAACAAAAAAACGATCAATCGAGCATATTCCTTTTAGATTAAATGGTCAAATTTCTGTAGAAGAATTAATAAAATTAATTACAGCAGAATCAGGATATGAAGTTAGTATAGGAAACTATATTGATAATAGAGATGATTTCCAAAATAGTGTTATTAGCATTAGTTCAAAAAATTTAAAAGATGCATTAAACTCTTTAGCTCATGCAAAAGATGTTTTTGTTGATGTTGATTATGATAAAGAAGTTATAAATATCCAACGATTTAAAGATGTAGTAATTGAATTAAATATACCATTATTAGATATAACATCATCAAATACAACATCATTAACTCAAACATCATCTGAAGATACAAGCGGTGAAAGTAAATTAGAAAATAATTCTCAAATAGTTCTTTATGATGAGCTTGATCAAATGTTGAAAAATATAATTTCTACAGATAAAATTTCAACTTATCATATAGATAAAGCTAGTGGTTTAATTTTTCTAAAATCAACAAAATCAATTGCTAATACTGTAAGAACAATTGCAAAAGCTTATGAATCATCTTTTGCAAGAGAAGCAGTAATTGAGTTTGAAAGAATAGAATTACTTCTAAATAAAAGTAGGGAGTATGGTATAGGAACTATTTCAGATAGTAGACAAAATAATGCAGCAACTGGAGTAACAAGAGGATTAGCAGAAAATGGGGCTTTTTCATTTATTAGTGATAATGCTACAAGATTACTTCAAATAACAGCTACTGCAAATAATGAAATTGGGAAAATTTTAAATTATAGTAAGAATGTATTAGTTTTAAAAAATAATATTCCAACAGTTCAATCAATTACTGATAATACAGATTATGTTGAAAAAATCGAAACAACAAAAGATACTGATACAAATGAAACAACATCAGATATAACTGTAAATACTTTAAAAGAAGGTACATCAATAACTGCAATGGCAAAAATATCTAGAGATAAAATATTTTTAAATATTACACCTAGTATAAAAAAACTTATTGAATTTGATGAAGTTAATGTTGATTTAACAACTATAAAATTACCACAATATAATGACCAAAGTTATAATATTTCAAAAGAAATAAGACTTGGCGAAACATCTATTGTTGGTTCTATTATTGTTCATGATGATGCAAAAACTTATCAAGGTGTTTTACCTTTAGAAGGATTTGCAATAGGTGGAAGTGATTCTAAATCTTATGTAAGAAGAGAGATAGTTTATGTAGTTACTCTTAGAAATATAAAAGGCTTCTAGCTATGAGTATGTTCACTGATCCTTATGAACAATTTTTATTGGATTATTTAGTTACAAAACTAGAGAATGGTTCAAATACAAGACGTGCATTGATATTGTATAGTGAACAAATAACTAAAGATACAAAATTCAAAAGAAGATTGATGGCTGCAATAAAAGATATGGAAATAGGGAAGCATAAGCTAGAAGCTATTTTACATAAGCATAAGTTTTTAAATGCTTTTCAATATAGTTTGGTTGTAAATAGTACTAATACTGTTGCTGGGATAAAGCTTGTTTTAACATTTAATAAAGCAAATTCAAACTTAATAATAAAGATGATTAACCCAATTTTTATTCCATTGATTATTGTTATATTTTCTTTTTATAGTCTTATTTTATATCTTGGTATGTTAGATAAAGATTTAATATTATTAAAAAAATTAAATCCTGATGTTGTTCAATTTTTAGGAATACCAAAATATTTTAATTATGATTTTGCATATGCTGGTTTGGCTGTTTCTATATTTATAACAGCATTTATTTTTTTTGGATATTTATATACTGAAAGATATAAACCTGCATTATTGTATAAAGTTTTTAAAACTCAGGCTTTTTCAGATGGTAGATTTATGTTTAGAATTTTAAATGGTATGTTAAGTGCAGGTATTTCTTTTCACAAATGTTCTTTGATTTTATCTAAAGATTATTTCAAAGAGGGTTTACGACCTTTTTTTAAAGAATTAGCTGACATCATAAGTAAAAATAGAAAATTATATACAGTATTTGAAAAATATAATTTTCCCATGATTGTTACAGCAGATATAAAACTTTCAGAGCTTAGTAAAACAAGCTTTTCTGATGTAACAAAAGCGCTATATCAAACATGTGACACTCTGTATGAAAAGAATATAGATTATATTGTTTTGCAATGGAGATTTTCTTTTTGGTTAATAGCTATGTTAGTTACAGTTATTATTGGCTCGGATGTTATTAATCTTGTTATTAGTACATTTACATTTAAAACTTTATACCAATAAAAGATGAAATATGATTAAAAAAATTTTTTCTAAATTAAAAAAAACACCAAAACTTAACTTAAATAAAAAAGAGGATAATTTTTTCTCTTTAAAAAATGTGAATAATGAAATAGAAAAACAAAAAAAAACATTTATAAATTTATTTGGTGAAAAAGATGATACTGATATACACTTAGCTGGCGTTATAGAAGAAGTAGTCCAAAATAGATATAATTTAAAAGGTGGCTATGGAGATTTAATAGCTAATGAAGAGAAATATGCACAGTTTGTTCGTTCTTTAGGTTATGAATATTATGACACATATAAAGAATTATCTGAACATTATCAAGATACCTCTTTTCAATTAGATGAAAAGAAACTTGAATTCTGTACAACAATGTATATTATTACTCTAGAAGATAAAAAAAACAAGAATAAGGTTTTGGGTATTAGAGATGTTGTAAATCTTGATTTTGATATCTTAAGCAAATTTTATTTTAATAAAATTGTTGTTTTAGGTGAGGGTGTTTTATCTTCTGTTTTTGGAGAAGATAGAGAAATTGTTTTTGATTCTAATAATGATGATGAAAATGATGAAGAGTTAAATAAATATTTTGACAAGATGATGGGACAAGCAATTTTACTTGGAGCTTCTGATATTCATATTCAGAAAACAAGTAGATATGCAACTTTATGGTTTAGAATAGATGGTATTAAAGTTGATATGGGAACAATGCCTATTACAATTGCAAAGACATTAAAAAGAAGATTAGTTACCATGGCTGATCAAGAAGATTCAGATTATGAATCAATTAATGGTGTAATAAATTATGAATATGGTAAAAAAAATATTAAGTTTAGATTAGGACTTATAAACTCAAAATTAAACTTTTCTCTTGTAATGAGAATGATTGGTGGGCGTGGAGTTGTTGCACATAATTTAAGAGGATTAAATTATCCTCAAGAGACTATTGATATATTATCAAATCTTACAAAATATGCAAATGGAATGATATTAATTACAGGGCAGGTTGGTTCTGGTAAAACACACTTAATGTATGCATTATTACATCAATTAGCAAAACAACAACAATATGTTGTAACTATTGAAGATCCAGTTGAGTATGTAGATGAATCATTTTTTCAAATAGATTTATCAGAATATGCAAGTGCTAGCGAAGAGTTTAAATATGGTTATCCTGAAGCTGTTGTGGATATTTTAAGACAAGATTCAAATATCATACTTATTGGGGAAACAAGAGAACCTAAAACTGCAGCAGAACTTGTAAATGCTTCAAATTTAGGTCAATTAGTATTTTCAACTATGCATACGAACTCAGCATCAGCTACAGTATCTAGAATGACTAGTTCTCTTGGGATAAATGAAGGAGATATTGTTGATAATTTAAGAGGTATTGTTTCTCAAAGGTTAGTTAGAAAATTATGTCCTTATTGTAAAGTTAAAGATGGTGAAGGTGGCTATAAAGAAGTTGGATGTAATGAATGTAATGATACTGGTTTTAAAGATAGGGTCCCTATTGCAGAGGTTATAAGATTTAAAATAGGTTCAGGTGGAGATTTTGAAAACCCAGCTGAGTATATGACTGTTGAAAAAGCCTCTATGGCACAATATTATGAAGGTCTTATTACAAAAGCAGATGCATCTGCTATTATTAGAGGAGAAGAATTATGGTACGATTAGTAATTACCGATTTTCCTACTAAAGAAGATTGTGAAGCTTTTTATATGAAAGATGAATTTGAAGAATCACAACATATGTTTGTATATCGAAAATTCAAAAAAAACAATGTATATCTTTCTAGATATGATAATGATGAAATATATTCATTAAATCTTTTATCAAGAAAATATTTATTAAAAAATCAATTTTTGATATATGTTGCTGATGAAGAATATATAATATTATTTAATCATAAAACAGTATATTCAGCAAAAATAAATCAGAATTTTTTAATAGATGATACAATTAAATCTATTCTTATTACAAAACATATAGCTATGCTTTCTAGTGGTGGTTCTATTGAAAATATTTATTATATAATTAATTCAAAATATAAAAGTGCAAAAGAGAATATTTTAAAAGAAAATACAAAAAATGAAAGAAATGAGGTTGTTGCCAAATCATTAGGTGAGATAGAAGAATTAATAAAACCATTAAATGAACTAACTACATATAAAACACATTTTTTCAAACTTTCATCTTTATTATTTACTTTTTGTTTTAGTTTCTGGATAATTTTTTATGGTTTAGAACTATTTGCAGATAAACTTTCACAGCAACAATCTTTGGAATTATTAAACAGAGAACTTAATGTAGAAAAAAGAATTATAAAAAGAGAAAAAACTATTTTAGCTAAAAATAATATAGAATATAAAAAAATGATAGGGTGTATCTCTACTATTAAGGTCAAAAATGATTAGTATTAGTGCTAAAAAACTATCTTTTATAAATAAAACAGTCTTTATTTTAGTAGCTATTTATTCTTTAATTTTTATTTCTTATACACTAGTTGAGTATTATAGAATATATAATAAAAAAAGTATTATATCTCAAGAGTTACAGACTAAAAAGAACGAAACAAAGGTATTAAAAAATAAAGTTTCATTAGTAAAAAAGAAAATTAAAGATGTAAAGAAGCAATATTTAACAGAAAAAGAACTTGAATCAAAAGTAAAAGGTATTTTTCAAAGAATGTCTATATTTGATTATCAAATAAACTATTTAGGTGCAAAAAAGATGTGTATCGATAGATATTTATTAATAACAGAAGTTGATGCACAAAGTGAAGAAGGATTAACTGCAGCAAAAGGAATATTATCTTATCTGGGTAATATTAAAAAAAGTGAAGATTATGATAGTGTTTATTTTGTAGATTATATAGCAACACCTAAAAGGATAAAATAATGTATTTATTAAAATTATTTACCATATTCCTATTATTTTCAAATATATTACTTGCAAATGATTACTTAGATTCTTTAACTACAACAAAAGTTAAAAAATTAATACAAAAAGAAGAAAAAATAGCTTTAGCTTATAAAGAATATTTACTTACAAAAGGTAAAAAACCTGATACTATAAGTGATTTAAAGAATTCTGAAAATGATAAGCTTTTACCTAATAATTTTGAAGTAAATAATTATTTTGGGAATAGCATTAAACTCTCTGAAGAAGCTTTTACCTTAATTAGTTTTGATAAAAATTCTAGCAAAAGATTAAAATCAAATATATATGATTATTATTTTTCTAATAAATATAGAAAATATACTAAAACTCCAAAAATAGAAGAAAAACAAGTTAGCATGGGTGATGGAAGTGAAGAAAAACAGATTGTAATTAGTGTAAAAATTAATCTATCAGAAAAAGAAAGACTTATTTATGATCTTCAAGATAAGATTAAAAAAGTTTCAGAGAATTGTAGAGAATGGGAAAATCCTGAAGATGGATATTGTCTTGATAAAGACCATGTATTACATAGATATGCCCCCAAATCTGGAACTGATGAGCCAATTGAACATAGAGCTTCATATAATAAGGTTTTATTGATAGATGAAGAAGTAGACCTTTTTGTAGATCCAATTACTAAAAAAAATACAACAGATGAGTATAAAAATATAGTAAAAGATTTTATGTATGCAGGAATGTTAGTATTACATGAAAATGGTAATACAGCAGATGAGTATGTTGCAATTGATTTAGATACAGTAATTGAAACGAATAAAGTCAATATTGAGTATCCTGATTTAATACAACTTAGTAATATTTCAGGCGCAATGCTTATAAATGGTGATATTTATTCTTGGGGGAATAATGATAGTAGATTAACAGGAATTAATTTAGAATCAAATGCTGTGATTACAACTCCTGTTAGATTAAAAGCAAAAGTTTATGATGATGACTCAGATGAAGTTGATACATCCACTTTTTATGAAAAGAATTATTTTTCATCTCCTTTAAGACCAAAATTTAAAGAGATCTTTTCCTCAGTTGACTCAGGTACATGTGGAATTACAAGAAAGGATGTTTTAGGAATTACAAAAAAGGATGCTTTGGAAAATAGAAGAGAAGGTGCTTTATATTGTGGTGGTACAAGTGCAAGTGATTATTCATTTGGAAAATATTTTACGGCAGTAGACTCTTCACAAAGTGGTGAAATGCTTTATAAAAGTACTTTTTTTGATGGATCAAAGGATAAAGAAGCAAAGAAAATCTTTGCAAATGATACTTTGTGGACTATTTTAGATAAAGATGGTGATATATATAATTGGGGATATGATATAGGAAATGGTTTTTCAGGTAATGGTCTTAGTACATTTAATAATATTCCTAGAGATACAGCAAAAGAACCAGAAAAAATTGAAGATATTGAAAAAATTGAAGATATTAGTTCAATAAGCTCATTAGGTCAAAGAAAAATAGTAGCATTATCAAAAAGTGGAAATATTTATATTTGGGGACTTGATATTCAAAGTGGAATTGGGAATTGTAGTGTAACTTGGGATGGAATAAATTATGATTTATGTACTCCTAAAAAAATTGGAATTGAAAACATAAGTTTCGAAACTATTCGAGGTGGTGTTGATGCTTTTATAGCAAAAGATGAACATGGATATTTTTATAAAATAACACATCATAAAGATGAAAAGATAAGTGTAAGTAAAGTAAATGATTTAATATTAGCTAATCCTAATTATAGTGAAAATGAAGAGAGTCTTGGCTTTATAATTGATGTAGATTTTTCAAGAACTATTGATGAATTATCAACTTCTAGTGTTAGTACAGGTATTGTTTGGGTAAATAGAGAAAATGAGTTAAAAGGTGATTATTATCCAAGTACTTTAAGTTCTTCAGATCAAATTGCATTTGAAACAGCAATAAATAAAATAAAATGGAAAAAGATAAAAGTTATAAATGAAAATAATAGTATGTGTGGAATAAGTATTCACATAGAAGAAAGCACAGAAGTAGAAACAAATGAAATGTATTGTTGGGGTGAATTATACTCAGAAGTAAATGGGATAAAAACTTATATTTTACCTATTTTTAACACAAATTTAAATGATTTAACTTCTTCTGATTTAATACAAAAAGAAAGTGGAACAAGTTCGTTTATATTGAACTATCCTACATATATAGGTGGATTTAATTATGATTTTATATTTAAATAAAATATCAAAAAGGGAAAGAATGAAAAAATTTAGTTTGATAATAATGGGATTTTTAATAACATTTAATTTATACGCTTTAGAAGAAAATGTAGAAATTGCAAAAAGTATTCAAGAAATAGATGAAATGAGAAATATTGATAAATTAGATATCTTAGATCAACAATCAAAAGAGTTTTTTAATGCAATTACTGGTCTAAAAAAAGATTATTTAGAAGAACAAATGGATTCAATAAAAAATAAAAAGACTAAATACCCTAGATCTTCAAATAAAAATAGAATTAATAAAGCAGGTGATTTAGGTCCTGAAGTAGAGATTTCTCAAGAAGATTATGAAAAGAGTGTTTTTACTCATCAAAATGAGATGGCTAGATTAACTACAGATTTTACTAGAACAAAAAAATTAAAAGATTTAAATATAAAAAGTATGTACTCTTTTAATGGGAATGATTATGTAGTATTAGAATTATCAAATAATACATCATCAAAAAATAAAACAGAATTAAGTGCAAATATTGAGGGAAGATATATAAAAGGTGATATTATATTAGGTCATAAATTAATAGATATTAATGTAAGAACTAAAAGTATTAAATTATATAAAAAACTTGATGAAGAGTATGGCTATACTATTTATTTAAGTAATTATGGAATATCAATTAGTGATTTAAAAAAGATTCCTGAGCTTAAGAAAGTAATGGAAAAGAAACTTGTAAAAGAAGTAAATAAAGTAGAAAAAGAAATAGAAAAAAAGGTAGTAAAAAGAGATATAAAGTCATTAATGAATAGTGTTAATACAAAAGTTAATGATTGTAAATATATAGTAAAAAGATATAATTTAAATGTAAGAAATAATAGTAATTTAAATGCTAAAATTTTAAGAGTATTAAAAATGAATGATCAATTTACAATTCAAAAAAGAAATAATGAATGGGTTAATTTGAATACTGTTTATAAAAAGAAATCAGGAGATATTATGAATGTTTCAAATGAAAATAATTGGCTTCAAATTATAGATGGTAATGTAATTGCAGCAAATACAAATTGTAGATAGGACATACCTTGTATAGTTTAAATAATTATAATAAGTCTATTTCTTATAATATAAATGAAATTGTTTTGATATTGAAAGATTTAACTAGATTATATACAAAGTTATTTAACTTTGAAGAGCTTTTTTCAAGTGAAAGTAATGGGAAAACAAGGCTAAATAGACAACTTTTCCATGATAAACATGAATCAATTCATTCTGATGTTTCTGAAATGAATATATATCTAACTGAAGCTTTAAATGTTATCAGAGAAGAAATAATAGCTATTTTAGAAAAATATGATGAAAAAGAAAAAGTAGATTTACATACTTTAGTTTTTGATGATAAGAATTTCTTAGATATATTAAGAATGAATCTTACTACACATGGAGTTGATTTAAAATCAAAGAATAAATGTTTACTTGATATTAAAAACTTATTATTTTTAAAAAATAAAATCTTTAATCTTAAATATTTACTTAATATGATTGATACGACCATTTTAGATAAGTATATTACAAAATTGGGTGTAGAAGATTTGGTTAATAGTAGTATGATTTTTGAAATAATAGATTCTTATGGTTTACAATATGAAGAGGTAAAAAGATTTAGTTTATTAGTAAATAATCTTGATTATTATGATGAAAAGATTACAAGTTTATATTTTTTAAATCCATTATTAGAATTACATAAAAGAAGAGTTGACAATTTTACATATGCAAAAGTAAGATATAAAATATTTCTTAATTATGATTGTGATATCACTTTAAATAAGGGAATACTTATTAATAAAAGTTATTTAGAAAATATCATATCGTCATTTATTGAACAATCATGTATGGACCTGATAAAAAAAGAGTTAAAAAAAGGGAAAATACAAAAAGAGATTGATGTGGCTATTGTAAAGAATAAACGTAGTCTTCAAGTAATAGTTAGAAATAATGGTTTTGATGTAAAAAATATTTATAAACTATTTTTATCAGATGTTGATAATAAATATATTTTAGAAGCCAAAAATTTAGCAAATATGATGAATGGTACTATTGATATTATTCCTATTGAAAATGAAGGTATGCAGTATATTCTAACATTAAAAACAAGATAAGACTAAAGATATACTTTAGTCTTATTGATCATCAAAGTTACCAATAATTTCTTTGGCCTTTTGTAATGCTTTATCACTTGAATCTTTATCAAATGTAAGAGCAACTCCCATTCTTCTACCTTTGTGACTTTGAGGCTTACCAAATACACGTATAATTGACTCTTTTCTAAATGATGAATCAAATATATCAATAATTGGATTAAAGCTATCATTTCTAGCTTTATAAGCAGCACTAGCACCTGCTCCATAATCAATATAATCTAAAGGTAGTCCAAGTACAGCTCTTACATGAAGTGCAAATTCACTTTGACTTTGAGTAATCATAGTAACCATTCCTGTATCATGTGGTCTTGGACTTACTTCTGAAAAATAAACTTCTTCACCTTTTACAAACATTTCAACGCCAAAGATACCACGACCACCTAAACCATCAGTTACTGTCTTTGCAATATCTTGAGCTTTTTTCTTTGCATCTTCACTCATATTCATAGGTTGCCATGAGAATATAAAGTCACCATCTTGTTGTATGTGTCCAATTGGTTCACAAAATACTGTTTGTTTTTCGTTTCTTACAGTTAACATTGTAATTTCATAATCAAAAGTGATAAACTCTTCAACTATTAATTCACTAGCATCTCCTCTAGCTTCTTTTGCAACTTCCCAAGAGTTTTCTAAATCATTTTCACTTTTAGCAACACTTTGTCCATGACCTGATGAACTCATTACAGGTTTAATTACACAAGGGAATCCCATTTTATTGGCTGCACTTTTAAGACCTTCAAAGGTACTTACAAACTCATATTTTCCTGTTTTAACACCAAGATCAACTGCTGCAAATTCTCTGATATTTTTTCTATTCATAGTTTTATTAACAGCATCAGCATTTGGAATTACGTGAAAACCTTCTTTTTCTGCTTCAAAAAGTGCTTGAATATTAATAGCTTCAACTTCTGGCAAAATAAAATTAGGTTTTTCCCTTCTTATTACATCTAATATTTCTTCTTTATTTTTCATATTAATTGTATAAGATTTATTTGCAACTAATTGTGCTGGTGCATTGTTGTAAGAATCAACTGCAATAGTTTCAATACCAAGTCTTTGTGCTTCTATTACAACTTCTTTTCCTAACTCACCACTTCCTAAAAGCATTATTTTTATTGAGTCAGATTTTAAAGGTGCTGTGAAATTCATATTTTTTTCCTTAAGTTTATTTAATTTGTTGATAAAATTCTTTATCATATTTTTCTAGATTATTTTTTTCTATTACATTTTTAAGAATAGATAGATATTCTTTTCCTATCCCTGAATAATTTATCATAGTTTGTGACAGTTCAAGACCTGTTGCTTGTTTATTCTCTAATCTTATTTCATATCTCTTTTCTTGAAAAGATTTATATGCAGGGTTTCTATTTAAATTTAGCATATAAGCACTAATAGAGTCTTGTAAGGATTTAAATACTCTAATAAGATGTCTATCCCCCTCATTTCTTCGTTCAGGAACAATCCCAATATTAGGATTATATGTCCAGTGTCCAAAGATATTATTTGCTTTTGCTATAAAACGACTTTTCCCCCAACCACTTTCAACAGCAGCTTGAGCTAAACATAAAGCAGGAGGAATTGTATCAATTTTTGATAAATAAGATTTTAAATCATAAAGTTTTTTGATTCTGTATTTTTTCTTTATTTTTAGGAATTGTGAGAAATTCTCTGATTTAGTATTAATTCTTAATATATTTGAATTTAAAATGCTTTTTACAATATTCCGTTCTTGCAAAATTTTCTTATTTTCAGATTCACTTAGTTTGTAGATATATTCAAAGAAATACTCTTTAACTTTTTTCTTAGCTTTAATTTCAAAATACTCTTTTGGCATACCTTTTGAAAATAAAGTTACAGTAGATAATAGAATTAAAAAAGAAAATTTATGCAAATTCATTTTTAACTACTTGTTATAAAGACTTTTTTAACAGCGCCTTTAAAATAAATGCAATTATCAACTAATGATAAGGTAAGCTCTTCATTACTTTTTGGATAAACAAAAGTTTTGTCTTTAACTAAATTCAAGTTATGGGCTCTTAAAAAACAAGCAGCCATTCCTGTTCCACATGCTAGTGTTTCACCTTCAATTCCTCTTTCATAAGTTCTCACTTTAATACTACCATCTTCAATTTTTGCGAAGTTTACATTTGTATTATATTTGTATCTCATTTTTGCACATAAATCATGATCATACTTTTCTAAGTCATCAACAATTGTTACAAGATGGGGAACACCTGTATCTACTTGATACCAAGTAAATCCAAGCTCTTGGAACTCTTCTTTCATTATAATAGGAGCTGTTAATTGTGTTTGAACTATATTATCTTCAACTACAGATTTTATTAATCCTGCACCTGTTTTAAATTGCATTGTAGAAGTTGCTAATCCATTTGTATATGCATAATGAGCACATGCTCTTGTACCATTGCCACACATTGAAGCATCACTTCCATCATTATTGTAAAATAACCATTCAAAGTCAGCTTGATCATTTGGAACTAATACAATTAATCCATCAGCACCAATTCCTTCTGTTCTATTACAAAGACTAATTGCTTCTTGTGAATAGTCTTTTTTTATAAATGTGTGAAATATTACAAAGTCATTTCCACTTGCACTGTATTTTGTATATGTCATATTATTTCTCCAATTATTCTTTTTACTTCTCTTTCTAAATGATTTAAATCTTTAGAATTATCTATTACTAAATGGGCTAAATGTCTTTTTTCTTCAATATCCATTTGATTTGACATTTTTAATCTTGCTTCTTCTTCTGTTATATTATCTCTTTTCATTAATCTTTGTACTTGTATGTAAGCTGGTGTATAAACAAGTAAACACTTAGGAATATTATAATGTGTTTTTTCAAAGAATAAAGGTAAATCTATAAAATAAGGTTTATTTATAACATCATTAATTTTTGCTTCTTTTATTACTTCTTCTTTTATTAAAGGATGAAGTAATGCTTCTAGTTGTAATTTATTTTTTTCATTAGAAAAGATAATTTTCCCTAACTCTTTTCTTATAACCTTGCCATCTTGAACGTATTGTTCTCCAAACATTTTTGATATTTTGTCTGAATTTTCATCTAATAATATATGTGCTATTTTATCAGCATCAATTATTACGAAACCATTTTGTTCGAAAAGCTGACACGCTGTGCTTTTCCCTGTAGAAATTCCACCTGTTAAGGCGATTGCATTTTTAAATAAATCATTTGTCATAAGATCAATTCTACAATAATAATGATTTATTTATATTGAATAACTTGTATAAGTTTTATTCCCTTGCCCTTAATATTTATAAATATTTTGATATAATACCAAAAATTTTAAATCAATTAAGATTAAACAAAAGTCATAATAAAAAGGTGAATAATGAGCACAGTAAGTTACAAAGACGCAGGCGTAGATATAGATGCAGGAAATCAGTTCGTAGAAAATATTAAACCATATGTAAAATCTACTAAGATTCCTGGTGTTCTTGGCGGAATTGGTTCTTTTGCTGGTGCTTTTGAATTGCCAGAAGGTTATAAAAAACCAGTTATTTTATCAGGAACTGATGGTGTTGGAACAAAATTAAAGTTAGCAATTGATGCTAAAAAATTTGATACAGTTGGGATTGATTTAGTTGCAATGTGTACAAATGATTTATTATGTAATTTTGGTGAACCATTATTTTTCTTAGATTATTATGCAACTGCAAAACTTGAAGTTGAAGAAGCAACACAAGTTGTAAAAGGAATTGCAGAGGGTTGTATTAGATCTGAATGTGCTTTAGTTGGTGGAGAAACTGCTGAAATGCCTGGAATGTACAAAGAGGGTGATTTTGATTTAGCTGGTTTTTGTGTTGGAATTGCAGAAAAAGATGAGTTAAATAGAATTGAGAGAATTGCTGTTGGTGATACTTTAATTGCATTACCATCTTCAGGTGTTCACTCAAATGGTTTTAGCTTGGTGCGAAAACTATTATTAGACAAATTAGGAATGACTTTAGATGATGATTTCCAAGGAAAACCTTTAAAAGATGTTTTATTAGAACCAACTAGAATTTATGTAAAAGAATTCAAAGCTAATAAAGAAAGTATTAACGCATTAGCACATATTACAGGTGGTGGAATTACTGAAAACTTACCAAGAGTTTTACCTGATAATTTAAAAGCTATTGTAAAAAGAGATTCTATTAAAGTTTTACCTATTTTTGAATTTATGGGACAACACGTAGAACTTGAAGAAATGTACAGAACATTTAATATGGGTGTTGGTATGGTTCTAGTTGTTAATCCTTCTAAGGTAGATGCCGTTTTAGCTAACACTGATGGTTATGTTATTGGTGAAATTGCAGAGGGTGAAAAAGGTGTTGAGTTTATCTAATAAACTTTTCTCTTATATATAAAAAATAAAAAGGCTAAGTTTAAATGAACTTAGCCTTTTTTTATATTTATATAATAATCTAAAATATCAACAACTTTTGATGCATATCCCCATTCATTATCATACCAAATTAAAAGCTTAATCATTTTTTTATTTCTAATATCAGTATACCTATGATCAATTATTGTAGTTTTGTGCTCTTTTTTAAAATCACTTGAAACCAATGGTTCATAATTATTTAATACAATATTAAACTTTTGATTATTCTCATAATCTTGGAATATTGATATTATTTCATCTTTTGTACATACTTTTTCAACAAAAAGTGTAACATTTATTGCTCCTACGGTATCGGTTGGGACTCTAAGTGAATTTGAAGAAATTAAATTTTTATTAATCTCTTTTAATACGTAAGAACAAGCTTCTATTGTTGTAGTTTTATTTGGAATAATATTTTGTGTTGAAGATCGTCCAAACTCAAAATTACAATCAACATCTCTTGTTGGACTTCCTACAAAATGTCCATCTAAAACTCTTTGATGATTTAATAAAGGATGAATGGTAACAATATCTCCACATAGAATTTTCTTTTTATTATTTATTAATTTAAGTGCTGGTAATAATGCTGTTGCATTACATGAACTTGTTGATATAACCTTATGTTTTGTGCTATCAAGCTTTTCTTCATTTACACCTAAAATTATATTTATATCAGCATTTGTATTTGCATGTGTTTGAAAGATAGCTTGAATGGGAAGATTTTTTAAAAGATTTATATCCTCTTTTTTCCCACTTGCATCAATTATAATATCAATATTATCAAGATTTATATCTGATAAAGAAGAATGATTTAATATTTTTATTTTTGCATACTTATTTTGAATATAGTTATTATCTAATATTTTAAATTTATTAGATATATTTCCATATGTTGAATCATAATTAATAGAATAGACTATATTTTCAATATATGGGTTTATTTCATTAATTGCAACAATTTCAAAATTCTTATTTTGAAGTAATATTTTTAATATAGATTTACCAATCCGACCAACACCATTTAATAGTATTTTTGTTTTCATAATTTATAAGACCTATACGAATTAAATTTTAGGATTGTATCATAAAAGGACTTTTTTTTGAAAACAGCACATAATCATATACTTTTAATAGTATTGCTAGCGGTTCTATCTTCAGTAACTCCCTTAGCAACTGATATGTATCTTCCTTCTATGCTTGATATATCAAAAGATATGGGTGTAGAAATAAATAAAATTGAAGCAACACTAAGTATTTTTTTAATATTTTTTGCAATTGGTCAATTAATAGGTGGAGTATTATCAGATAGAAAAGGAAGAAAGACTATAGCATTATTGGGATTATTTGGCTTTAGTATTTCTAGTTTTGCATTATTCTTTTCTACATCTTTAGAAAGTTTATATTTCTTTCGTGCAACACAAGCTTTTTTTGGTGCAATGTCAACTGTTAATGCAGGAGCTATTGTAAGAGATTTATTTCATGGGAAAGAAGCTGCAAAAACATTTTCAGCAATTGCATCTGTTGGAATGATAGCACCAATGGTTGCACCTGCTTTGGGTTCATTGGTAATATCCTTTTATACTTGGAATTATATTTTTTTATTTTTAGCTTTATATTCAGCTTTAGTAATGATTTTAATATATTTAAAATTACCTCTTACAGGAAGTAAAAGTAATACAAAAATAAAAGTTGCATATAAAAAAGTACTTACACATAAAAAAGCTATGGGATATATTTTGAGTTTATCATTTGCTTTTTCAGGTATGTTTATTTTTATACAAAAGAGCAGTTTTATTTATATGGAATATTTCGAAATATCAAAAGAATTTTTCCCTTTATTTTTTGGCTCAAATGTATTAATGATGATTGTTCTTACAAAAGTTAGTATGAAACTTATTCAAACTTCTAATACAAAAGATATTTTAAAATACGGAATACTTTTACAAGTATTATCAGCGTTTTGTTTAGTGGTTTTTTCTTTTGATGCAAATCTTTATACAATTTTTATTGCAATGATTTTTTATGTAGGTTCATTAGGATTTATATTTGGGAATGCAATGGGATTAGCATTAGACTTTTTCAAAAAGGACACAGGAGTTGCAAACTCTGTAATTGGAGTAACACAATTTGCAATAGCTGGAGTAATTGGATTTATAGCATCATTAGTTCATACAGGAGAATTAAGTGCTATATTTATAATGATGTTAATAACAGCACTTTGTGCTTTATTATCTTTGAGATTATCTAAGTAATATTACTTAGATAATTTATGAAACTTTTTTTGTAGTTGATAAAAATATTGCTGCGATTATCAAAAAAGTTCCAGTAACTCTATTTTGAATTTTCATAGCTTTTGCATCTTTTATTAAAAACTTTAGTTTTGATGCCATTGATGAATAGCCTGTCATTACGATAATATCAATTACACATAATGTAAGACATATTATTCCAAATTGTACCCATAATGATTCATTAGGATTTAAAAACTGTGGAATAAAAGCTACTAAAAAAACTGTAGCTTTTGGATTTGTAAGATTTATTAATGTTGCAGAAATAAAAGCTTTTTTTGCACTATATTGTTTTACTTGTTCCCCATTTTGTGCTAATTCAACTTTTTCAAATATCTTTGATAATCCCATATATACTAAATATAAAACACCAATCCATTTTATTATTGAAAATATTAAAACTGATTTTGCAATAATTGCACCAAGCCCAATGACTACAATAAATGTTTGAATTAGTAAACCAGCTTGTAAACCAAAAATAGCTGCATAAGATTTTTTAAGACCATATTTTATTCCATAATTCATAGAAACAACAGCTCCAGCACCTGGTGAAATTGAAATAGCAATTGTAGCAAGTAATAAAGTTAACCAGATATTTAGTTCCATGAGATTTTCCTAGAAGAGTTTATAATTACGGGATTATAACATAAAAATAATATTGCAAACTAAAGATGTAGAGAGTTATTATTTTTAATCAAATATAAAACTTTCCATTGAAATACTTGAAAGTTGGATCTCATGGTTAAAAGATTTACCTTTTTTATTGAATGCATTTCCAAAAGCTATATACAAGGACATAAAATGCTCACTACTTGGATGATTTTTCAAGAATAACTCTTTTTTTAGAATTGATAATAACTCTTTATCATCCGCATTATTTATAATTTCTACTATCTTTTGGTTAAAGATATAAGCATCTTTATCAACTGCATTATATCTACTAGCTTTTGATAAATTATGTGTTATTCCTCCTGTACAAATTATCATTGCATCATCTTTAAATTCTTTTAAAATTTCACCTAAATTTATTAATTCCTCAGCTGTATATTTTTTAGGAATTGATAATTGAATTATTGGAATATCTAAGTTCTTATACATCATTGAAAGTGTAGTCCATACCCCATGATCATAACTTGTTCTTTGCTTATCAATCTCTATGTTTATAGTATGTTTTTTTAATTCTTCAATTATTTTTAGGCTAATATCCTTATCACTACTTATTTTGTATTTGAATTTGTATAAGTCATCTTCAAACCCATAAAAATCGTACATTAGATCTTTTGTATTAAAGTTAATAATTTTTAAATCATTTGTTTGATAATGGGCAGAAAATATAATTATATATTTAGGTTTTTGTAATGTTAACGCAAACTTCCTAATATTATTTTTTGAATAAGAATTTCCTAAAATAATATTCGGTGCTCCATGTGAAATAAATAGTGTAGGAAACATAGTATCTCTTTTCTAAATTTGAACTTTAGCTAATTATTTAGCTAAAATTCCTTCTAAATCTATTGTTAATTTTACTTTATCACCAACCATAACACCACCTGCTTCTAAAGCTTTATTCCAAGTTACACCATAATCTTTTCTATTTATTTTTCCAGATAATTCTAATCCAACTCTTTGATTTCCCCATGGATCTGTAATTGTTCCATTATTTTCATAATCTAAAGAGATTTTTTTTGTTACTCCATGCATTGTAAATTCACCATAAGCTTTATCATCTTTAACTTCTAAAAGTTTAAATGTAATATTTGGATATTTTTGTGCATCAAAGAAATCTGCTGACTTTAAGTGTGCATCTCTTTTTTCATTTTCAGTATTAATTGAACTAACTTCAATATTACCATTTAAACTTTTTAAAGTTTTAGTTTTTTCATCATAATCAAATGAACCTGTAAAGTTATCAAATTTACCACTTACATTTGAAATCATTAAGTGTTTTACTTTAAACCCAACATTTGAATGACTTTTATCTAAGTTATATGTCCCACCAAAAAGTGCCGCTGCTGTTAATCCTGTTACTAATGCTAATTTTACTAATTTCATTTTAATTCCTTATTTTATACTAATTAGTAGTATATGTTTAATTTTTTTTAATTTTCTTTGTAAACTTTATTTAAAAGTTCATATAAAGTATCTAACTCTTCATCACTTAATATTTTAAAAAAGTCTGTTAAATTATCTGCATGATTTGGAAATACTTCCTCAATAACTTCTATACCTTTTTGAGTAATAGTAAGAATTGATGCTCTATTATCATTTGGATCTTTAATAGAATTAATCCATCCATCTCTTTTAAGATTTCTTACAACTACTGTAATATTTCCAGGTGTACTCATCGTAAGTTTTGTAATTGAAGTAATGTTTAAATCACCTCTATGATAAAGTACTTCAAGTACTTTAAACTGATTAAATGTAAGGTTATGTTTTGATAAATAAGTAACAGTTTTATTATGGTTTTTTAAAGCGACTCTTTCTAATTTAACTAGTGTTTTCATAGATTTATTAGTTCTTGTCCCATAACATTTAACTTTTTTCATATTCATTTTACATCCTTGAAGTGCATTATAGTACTAACTAGTAATAAAAGTCAAATGCTTTCCCGATTTTTTATTACTAACTAGTTATAAATATATATAAAAATACTATTCTATAGGCTTTAGCTAAATTTTGAAATTTACAAAATATTTTTTTCTTTTACTATTGTAAAAATAATAAAAATATATTACAATACAATAAAACTAACCGAACGGTTAGTTAGGATTTAAGATGACAAAGAAAGAACATATATTAAAAGTTGCAGAAGAAGAGTTTTGTAAATATGGTTTTGATGCTGTTAGTATGAATGATTTAGTTAAAAAACTAAATATAAACAAAGCTACGATTTATTATCACTTTAAAGATAAAAAGAACTTATATCAAACAATAATAAAAAATGCCTTGGAAAAATCAAATACCAATATAAAAGCAATATTTGAAGAAAAAGAAGAGCACAAAACTCTTTTAGAAGCTTATATAGAAGCTATAGTAATAACTATAAAAGAAAATCCTAATGTCGTTTCTCTTTCTTTACATGAACTAGCAAATTTTTCTGCAAATATTGATGAAAGTTTTATACCATATATACAAGAGGCTATTAATATTTTAGAAAAAGTTTTGGAAGAACTTAAACTAAAAGAAGAATATAAAAATATGGATATTCATACTTTATTTGCTTTTATTAATGGAACAATACAAACTTTTTATGCGATACAAATGAGTACATTACCTATTGGTGAAAATAAAGAATTAAAACACAATAGCCAAAAGACTTTAAACTATATTTCATATTTTGTATCAAATATTATACTAGATGCAATAGTTAAAAAATAAGGAAAACAATGATATTCAAAACATTACTTATATGTACAATTTCAATGCTTTTATTTACAGCTTGTACAAATGAAGACGAAAAAATAGAAGAAAAACCAAGTGTTAAAACAGTGAAAATATTTGACTTGAAAAATAGTGAAAATTTTGCTAGGTCATTTTCTTATCCAGCTGAAATATACGCCTTTCAAGATGTAACAATGGCCTTTGAAGTAGATGGAAAAATCGTAAAGTTTTATTATAAAGAGGGTGAAAAAGTAAAAAAAGGTTCTGTAATTGCAAAGCTTGACGATACAATATATAAAGCAAATTATAATGCTTCAAGAGCAAACTATAATCAGGCTTATGATGATTATAAAAGATTTGAAAAACTTTTCAAATCAAAAGCAGTTGCCAAAATAGATTTTGAAAAGAAAAGACAAAATCTTCAAGTTACAAGAGCAAAAATGCAAGTTGCAAAAAAGAATCTAGAAGAGACAAAACTAATAGCTGAATTTGATGGAATTATGGCAAAAAAGATGCTTGATGATTTTGCAAGAATTACTGCAAAACAAGCAATTGTAAGACTTCAAGATAATTCATCATATAAGATTAAGTTTTTTGTTCCTGAAAATGATATTCAAATGCTAAAAGGTGAAGTAAGTACAAATCATATTTCATCACTTGTTGATTTTTATGTAACTTTTGCAAATGATAAAAATAAAAAATATAATGCAAAACTTATAGATATTTCAACAACTGCCCAAAAAGTTACAAGAACATTTGAAGCAACGCTACAAATGCAAATTCAAGATGATATGACTATTTTACCAGGAATGACAGCAGAGGTTAAAGCTATTGTAAAACAGCAAGAAAAGAAAAGAGTTTTTATTCCTTATAATTCAGTTTTCACAGATGATTCAAAGAAATCTTTTGTTTGGGCAATAAATGATGAAAATAGAGTATACAAACAAGAACTAAACTTAGGGGAATTATCAGGTGATTCTATAGAAGTTATAAGTGGAATTGATGGTATTTCAAAAATAGTTACTTCAGGACTTAGATTTTTACAGTCAAATGATGAAGTTAAAGAGTATGAGAAAATAGGTCAATAATATGGATATTGCAAAATTTAGTCTAAAAAACAAACTTTTAATTTATGTACTTACAATTCTTAGTATTGCTTATGGTTTAATTGTTTATGACAAAATAGGAAAACTTCAAGATCCTGAATTTACAATCAAAGATGCGCTTATTGTTACAAATTATCCAGGAGCAAGTGCTGTTGAAGTTGAAAAAGAAGTATCTAATAGATTGGAAGAAACACTTCAAACTCTTCCTTATGTAAAAAGAATTATTACAAAGAATAGTTCAGGTCAATCAATAATTCAAGTTAGTATGAAAGACCAATATAAATCAAAAGAGCTTCAACAAATTTGGGATGAACTTAGAAAAAAGATAAATACAACATATCTTCCACCAAGAGTTGGAACTCCTTATATAAATGATGATTTTGGTGATGTTTATGGAATTATGCTAGCTATTTATGGTGATGAATATTCCTATGAAGAGTTAAAAGATTATATAGACTTTTTAAAAAAAGAACTTATATTAGTTGATGGTGTTGGAAAAGTTGCAACATACGGTGAACAACAAAGAGCATTGCTTGTAGAAATAAATAAAGAGAAATTAGCAAAATCAGGAATTAGCAAAGATGCTATTATTCAAGAATTATATTCAAAAAATCTTGTAGCAAATTTTGGGAAAGTTGATGTAGGAACACAATTTGTACGAATAAGTGCAGATGGTTTTAATAGTGTAAAAGAGCTAGAAAATATTGTAATAAAAGGTAATAATAGTACTTCACAAATTTTATTAAAAGATATTGCAAATATTAGACAAACATATCAAGAGCCTTCTTCTGAAATATTAAAATATGATGGTCATAATTCTATTGCACTTGGAATTTCAACACAAAAAGGTGGAAATGTTGTAAAACTTGGAGAGCTAATTGATTCAAAATTAAAAGAATTAGAATATAAAAAGCCCTTAGGTATTGAGATTGGAACAATATCACATCAAGGAAATGATGTATCTTTAGCTATAAATTCATTTATGATAAATCTTATAGAAGCTATTTCTATTGTAATTATTGTTTTACTTTTATTTATGGGTTTACGTTCAGGACTTATTATAGGTTCAGTTTTACTTGTAACTATTACTACAACTTTTATTCTTATGCCTTTATTTGATATTTTATTAGAAAGAGTATCTTTAGGTGCACTTATTATTGCACTTGGAATGCTTGTTGATAATGCAATTGTAGTTGTTGATGGAATTCTTGTACGAATAAATAGAGGGATAGATGCAAAAATAGCTGCCTCGCAAGTTGTAAAACAAACAGCCTTACCACTTTTAGCTGCAACAATTGTTGCTATTTTAGCCTTTGGTGCTATTGGATTATCTGATGATTCAACGGGTGAGTTTACACAATCACTTTTTTATGTAGTACTTATTTCACTTGGTCTTTCGTGGATTATAGCTATGACTTTAACTCCTCTTTTAGCAGTACAGTTTTTAAAAGCTTCAAAAGTAAAAGAGAATAGTAAAAATGAAGAAGCATCAGAAGAATACGATTCATTTATATACAGAAGTTATGGTGTAGTTTTGAAATTCGCTTTAAATTATAGATATTTAGTAGTATTACTAGCAATAGTTGTTTTTATAACATCAATAATGAGTTTTAAATATGTAAAACAAAGTTTCTTTCCAAATTCTTCTAGACCTCAAATAACAGTTGATTATTTTTTACCACAGGCTAGTTCTATAAAAACTACGTCTGCTTATATGGATAGATTAAATAAAGAAGTTTCAAAAGTAAAAGGAGTAGATCATATTTCAACTTTTATAGGGAGTGGAAGTTTAAGATTTATTCTTACTTATAATCCTGAAAAACCAAATTCAGCCTTTGCTCAAATGTTGATTGATGTAGGAGATTATGAGCAGCCAAATAGAATTATAAAAGAAATAGAAACCCTAGCAAAAAATATCTATCCAGATTTAAATGTATATGGTAAAAAGTTTATTTTAGGACCAAGTGATGGTGGACAAGTTCAAGCTAAGATATTTGGAAAAGATTTAGATAAATTAAGACAGTACGAGCAAAAAGTTTATAAAATAATAGCTTCTTCACCTTATTCAAAAGCTATAAAAAGTGATTGGCAAAATAGGGTGAAGGTTTTAAAACCTATTATTTCATATGAAAAAGCGAACTTAAATGGTATTTCAAAAGACTCTATTGCACAAGCTATTTTGGATACATTCCAAGGAAGAACAATAGGTGTTTATAGAGATGGAAAAGAGTTATTACCAATTATTATAAGAGCAGAACAAAGACAGAGAGAAGATATAAAAAATATTGGAAATATTCAAATCTTTTCACCAATGGCAAATAAAATGATTCCTCTAAAACAGTTGATTTCAGGATATGAAACAGTTTTTGAAGATGATATTATCTATGAATATAATAGAAAAAGAGCTATTACAATTCACGCAGATCCAGTTGAAGGAAAATTAGCAAACGATTTATTATTAGATATAAAAGAAAAAGTTGAGAGTATAGATTTTGAAGATGGTTATTATCTACAATGGCATGGAGAGTATAAAAACTCAAAAGATGCAAAAGAGCCAATTATTGCATCTTTACCACTATTTATTGTTGTAATGGCTTTAATCATTATAGGACTATTTAGATCATTGAAAAAAACTTTGATTATATGGCTTACTGTTCCTTTTTCATTAATTGGTGTTGTAATTGGGTTACTTGTAATGGATTTACCTTTTGGTTTTGCATCTCTTCTAGGATTTTTAAGTTTATCAGGAATGTTAATAAAAAATGCAATTGTTTTAATTGATGAAATAACATTAGAAAATGAAGAGAATAATATACCTTTAAACAAAGCAATTTATATATCAGGATTAAATAGATTAAGAGCAGTTGCAATGGCAGCACTTACAACTGCACTTGGAATGATTCCTTTAGTTTTTGATCCATTCTTTGCATCAATGGCAGTTGTAATTATATTTGGACTTATGGTTGCAACTTTTTTAACAATGATATTAGTTCCAGTATTTTATGCAATATTTTTTAAAGCGGAAAAATTAAAATGAGAGAGTTAAAATGAAAGATTTATTAAAAAAACTATGGGTTCAAGTAATTATTGGAATGTTTTTAGGAGTTATAGTTGGATTACTTTTATCTCCTACAGCCTTTGCCTTAATTCCTAAAGATATTGCCTTAGGTATTGCTCCTTGGGTGGCTTTAGTTGGTAATGTTTTTTTGGCTTTAATTCAAATGATTGTAATTCCACTTATTATGAGTTCAATTATATTAGGAATTACAAGTGCTGATGATACTCAAACATTAAAGCAATTAGGACTTAAAATAGCACCTTATTTTATTTTTACAACAATTGTTGCAGTTACTATTGGAATTTTTATTACTTATCTTATTCATCCAGGAACTTATGTATCAGCAGATATTGTAAATCAAATTTCAAGTACGCAAATTGTTTTAAAAGAAGCTACTGCATTAAAAGATATTTCTATTCCAGATATGATAGTAGATTTAATTCCTGTAAATAGTGTAAAAGAAAGACTTGATGGAAATATTTTAGCCTTTGTAATATTATCAATTTTTGTAGGTGTTGCTTTAATGAGTATGAAAGAAGAAGATGCAAAACCTTTAAAAGATTTGGCAAAATCTTTACAAGCTTTTTCTTTAACAGTTGTTTGTTGGGCTATGATGTTAGCACCTTATGCAGTATTTGGGTTATTATGTAATATTACTATTAAAATTGGTTTTGATGCAATTTCTTCTATGTCTATGTATGTATTTACAGTTCTTTTAGGACTTGGAATACTTCTTTGTTTTTATTTAATAATTGTGTATTTTACTTCAAAAATAAAACCTTTTGACTTTTTACGAAGAATTAGAGAAGTTCAGCTTATGGCTTTTTCAACTTCTTCTTCAGCTGCTGTTATGCCTTTATCAATGAAAACTGCAGAAGATGAGCTTAATGTTCCAATATCAATATCAAAATTTGTAATACCTTTGGGAGCTACTATTAATATGGATGGAACAGCTCTTTATCAAGTGTGTGCAGCAATATTCCTAACACAACTTTTTGGAATAGATTTAGATTTAATAGATGTTATTATATTAGCAATTACAACAGTGGGTGCATCAATTGGAGCTCCTAGTACACCTGGAGTTGGGATTGTAATACTTGCGACAATTCTCCAAGGTTTAGGGGTTCCAGTAGAAGGTGTTGCACTTATTTTAGGAGTTGATAGAATTTTAGATATGTGTAGAACAACTATAAATGTTACGGGAGATTTAACAGCTACTCTTGTTATGAAAAAGTTTGTTTCTATATCTAGTAGTTCACAAGAAATTGCAAAAAAAATAAGAGGTGAGAAATAAAACCTTAACCTCTTCATAATAAAACCTTAGATAAAATAATACGATTTGCTATAAAGAAAGAAATTAAGGAAACTAATATGTTATTAACTCCAGGACCTACTCCTGTACCAGAATTCGTAAGAAAGGCAATGGCTGATATTACAATTCATCATAGAACTCCAGAGTTCGAAGCTATTTTTGCTCAAACGAGAGAGTTATTATTTGAACTATATGAAATGGATGAGGTTATAATGCTTGCATCTAGTGGTTCAGGGGCAATGGAAGCTTGTATTACAAATTTAACACATAAAAAAGCACTTACTATTAATTCAGGTAAGTTTGGTGAAAGATTTGGAAAGATTTGTAATGCATTTGATATTGAATTCACTGAAATTAAGAATGAATGGAATAAAGCTGTAAGCGTAGAAGAAGTACTTTATGCCTTAGAACAAGATAGTAGTATAGATGCGATATTCATTCAAATTTGTGAAAGTGCTGGAGGATTAAGACATCCAGTTGAAGAAATTGCACAAGCAGTTAAGAAATTAGATAGAGACATTATGATTGTTGCAGATGGTATTACAGCAATTGGTGTTGAAAAAATTGATACGACAAACTTGGATGCAGTAATTACAGGAAGTCAAAAAGCTTTAATGCTTCCACCAGGACTTGCAATAATAGGTTTATCAAATGATGCTGTGGCAAAAATTGAAAAGAAATCTAGAGGTTTTTATTTTAATTTAGCAACTGAAATTAAGCAACAAAGAAAAAATACAACAGCATGGACAGCTGCAACTACATTAATTATTGGTTTACGAGAGATTTTATCAAGTATCAAGAATAATGGTGGTTTCGATGCACTCTATGCAAATACTGCATTAAGAGCAAAATCTTCAAGAGAAGCTTTAAAAGCAATAGGTTGTAAAATTTATCCAACAACTCCTGCTGATGCTATGACAACTGTTTATACTGAACATGCACCTGCTATTAGAAAAATATTAAAAACAAAATATGGTGTTAATATAGCTGGTGGTCAAGATCATATAAAATCATTGATTTTTAGAATTAATCATATGGGGTTAGTAGAAGATAATGAAGCTGCATGGGTTTTAAATACAATTGAATTGGCACTTGATGAGTTAAATATTAGAGAATTTGACGGAACTGCAAATAAAGTATTTTCTACAAATATGTTTAAAGGAAATTAGAATAAATGGTATTTGAACATGAAATTCCTAAAGGAAGTAGATTATATTTTGGAAAATCTGCAAGAGCAAAAAGAGCTTTAGAAAATAAAGTATGTGAAATTTTAGAAGCAAGAGATTTTGAAGAAATAGTTACTCCTAATTTTTCATATTCACAGCATCAATCAATTGAAAATCAAAGAAAATTGATTAAATTTTCTGATGAAATAAATGAACAAGTTTCATTAAGAGCTGATTCAACATTAGATGTTGTTAGAATTATCTCAAAAAGATTAGGTCGAGCAACAGATAATAAAAAATGGTTTTATGTTCAACCTGTTTTTTCATATCCTTCTAATGAAGAATATCAAATTGGATGTGAGTGGATTGGACATGATAATATAGCTGATATTATGAACTTAACTACAGATATATTAAAAGCATTAGAGGTTGAGCCAATTTTACAAATATCAAATATCAATATTCCAAAGCTAATAGCAAGTGAACTAAATATTGATATTAATATATTGAAAAATGGTGAAATGGCATCGTTATTTAAACTTAAATGTGATTGGTTAGATAAATTAATAAAAGTTAAGAGCATTGAAGACTTACAGAATATTGTTAATATAGTTCCAACTTCTATTAAAAAAGAAGTAGAAAAGTTATTAACTAGAGCTAAAGAAGTTAACTATTCGAATATGATTATTGCACCATTATATTATGGTTCATTAAAATACTATAATGGTATTTATTATAGAGTAATTAGTGATAATTTAACAGTGTGTAAAGGTGGTATGTATTCAAGTGAGGGTTCATGTTCATTAGGTTTTGCACTTTATACAGATAGTTTATTAAAAATTTTAGAGGATTAATATGAGTAAGGCAGATTTAATTGTAGGAATACAATGGGGTGACGAAGGTAAAGGTAAGATGGTTGATATGCTTGCCCAAAATTATGATATGGTTTGTAGAAGTCAAGGTGGTCACAATGCTGGTCACACAATCTGGGTTGATGGAGTACGATATGCTCTACATTTAATTCCTTCTGGAGTTTTAAATCCAAAAGCTATTAATATTATTGGAAATGGAGTTGTTCTATCTCCTAAATCAATTATTGAAGAAATGGAACAATTTGAAGGTTTAGAGGGTAGATTATTTATTTCAGATAAAGCTCACTTAAACTTACCATACCATGCTTTAATAGACCAAGCAAAAGAAAGACTAAAAGGTGATAAAGCTATTGGTACAACTGGAAAAGGAATTGGACCTGCATATGCTGAGAAAATTTCTAGAACTGGTTTTAGAGTAGGGGAATTATTAAATCCTTCAAAATTAACAACTGGAATTTTAGAATATTTCAAACAAAATAAAGCAATTTTTGATGTATTAGAAATTTCTACTCCTAATGAAGCTCAATTATTAGAAGAGTTAACGAATTATAAAGAACATTTAGAGCCATTTATTGCAAATACTACAAATATGGTTTGGGATGCAATTGATTCAGATAAAAAAATTCTTTTAGAAGGTGCACAAGGTACATTACTTGATATTGATCATGGTACTTATCCTTATGTGACTTCTTCATCTTGTGTTAGTGCTGGTGCTTGTACTGGTTTAGGAATTAGTCCAAAAGATATTGGTATTGTAACTGGTATTGTAAAAGCATATACTACAAGAGTTGGAAATGGTCCTTTCCCTTCAGAAGATTTTACTCCTGAAGGTCAAAAAATTGCTGATATTGGTAAAGAAGTTGGAGTTACAACAGGACGTGGAAGAAGATGTGGATGGTTTGATGCAATTGCAGTTAAGCACGCAGCTAGACTTAATGGTTGTGACCAATTATCATTAATGAAATTAGATGTTCTTGATGGATTCCCTAAAATTAAAATATGTGTAGCATATGATTTAGATGGAAAAAGAATTGATTATATGCCATCTGATTTAGAAAATGTTAAACCAATTTATGAAGAATTTGATGGATGGGATACATTAGCAGGTGCTAGAGATTATGATTCACTACCTGTAAATGCAAAAAAATATATAGAAAAAATCGAAGAAGTAACATCTGTAAAAGTAGGAATTGTTTCGACTTCACCAGAGCGAGCTGATACAATTATAAGGGGCTAAAATCATGAGAATGAAAACACACCATACACCATATATTTCAAGAAGAATCACAAGGGATTTATTAACTTGTGAATTTGTTGAAATTAGAAAAGAAAAGAATAGTATTGAAGCTCAAATTGAGAGAATCTTAGATGAAGATATCAATAAAGAATATGATTTAGATGAAAAAGTTGATGATATTCTTGACGAACAAGAAGAAGAAATAGAATTTCATCATGCAGATAGAAGACAGTTATTTTGGATGACTAAAAAAAGATTAGCAAATGATTTTGGTGTAATTTTGAATAATGAAGATAGATTTTCTGATATTGCACATCAAATTTTAGATTATTTATGGGATGAAGATTATATCCATTATACATGTTCTGATAATAAAATTAAGAATGTAATCTTTACTTCAATTGATGAATTTATGAAAGGTTTTGAAGAAGCAGATTCTGATGTTTTAGCTAAAATTAAAACATATAAAAGAAAACTAATTCCAGGAACTGAAGATTATGATACGGTTTATCATAGATTATACGAAGAAGAATTAATAAAAAGGGGATTGATATAATATGCAAAAAGTATGGATATATTTAGAAAATGGAACATTTTTAGAAGCAAAATCATTTGGAGCATCAGGTACATCTGTTGGTGAGATAGTTTTTAATACATCATTAACTGGATATCAAGAAATTATTTCAGATCCATCATATGCTGGACAATTTATTACTTTTACGATGCCTGAAATTGGAAATGTTGGAGTAAATGCAAATGATATGGAAAGCAAGACTTGTCACTGTAAAGGTGTATTAGTTAGAAATTATCATAATGAATATTCTAATTATAGAGCTGAGGGTGATTTAGATTCTTTATTAAAAGAACATAATGTTTTAGGTATTTGTGATATTGATACTAGATATTTAACTAAGATGTTAAGAGATGAAGGTTCTATGATGATGATAGCATCAACAGAAATTTCTTCTAAAGAAGAATTAGCTAAACAATTAGCATCAAGTCCAAGAATTGAAGATATTAATTACATTGAACAAGTATCTACAAAAGAAGCTTATGTACATAAATTTGGAGCTTGGGATCATCAAAAATTAGCATACAATAAAGCAGTGATGAGCGATAAAAAAATTGTTGTTGTTGATTTTGGTGTTAAAAGAAATATACTAAATGAATTAGTACAATCAGGTCTTGAGGTTGAAGTAATACCTTCTTCTTTTAAAGCAGAAGATTTAATTGCTAGATTTGAAAAGAATGATATTGGTGGTATTTTTCTTTCAAATGGTCCAGGGGATCCATTAACTCTTACTGAAGAGAAGAAAGAAGTTCAAAAATTAATTAATGCAAATATCCCTATGTTTGCAATTTGTTTAGGACATCAAATGTTATCAATTGCACATGGTTTTGATACATATAAATTAAAATTTGGACAACATGGTGGAAATCATCCAGTTGCTAATCCTGATAATATAGTTGAAATAACTGCTCAAAATCATAATTATAATGTTCCTGATAATATTATAGAAATAGCAGAAATAACACACCAAAATTTATTTGATAATACAATAGAAGGTGTAAAATATAAAAACAAAGATATTTTTTCAGTGCAACATCATCCAGAAGCTAGTCCTGGTCCGCATGAGTCGAAATATATCTTCAACGAATTCGCAAAGATTGTAAAATAAGTCATCTTATTTTCGCAATCTCTGCGTTAAAAGTTTAAATTCATTCGTTACGTACTTGATGTACGCTCCTCTTGAATTTAAACTTTTGCCTTGACCTTACAAAAATCGATAACTTCTTTTTCAATCTTTTTGTAAGTTAGTTATTTAGATATAAAAAAGGGAAAGAGTTTTTACTCTTTCCCTTTTTTCTGTTTATTTAAGGTGTTAAATACTTATTTATAAAACAAACATCTTTAAAACTTCATATGTTCCAGCTGTTGCAACTCCTGCTGCTATTCCTGCAACTATGTCATCGCCCATTACTCCCCATCCACCTTTTACTTCTCTATCAATTCTTCCAATAATTGATGGTTTCCAGATGTCAAATAGTCTAAAGTATAAAAATGCTATCGGTGCTAGGATTATCATATTTTCTGATGTTATTCCACATATTGATATTGCTATCCACATTCCTGCTAATTCATCTATTACTATTTCTTTTCCATCGTGAACGCCAACTTCATCTTCATAGATATCAATTTGTTTTACAGCAAGTACTGTTATTAAAATTGCTAGCATAAAAATAGTTGAAACATGTAAAAATGGTATTAACGGTAATATTAATAGCAATGATACAAATGAACCTACTGTTCCTGGTGCTTTAGGACTTAAACCACTAAAACCTACTGTTAAAAAAAATTTTCTTAAATTCAAAATTAATCCTTATTTTTTCTTTTCAATACCAAGTTTTTTTCTTTTTTCCCAAAGAGATTTTCTAGAAATCCCTAATTTTTTAGAAAGTTCAGTATCTGGGTATTTTGATTGATATGATAAAACCATTAGTTTTACATAATCATTTATTGTCATAATATTGGTATTACTCATTAGCAAGTTTCCATCATTAAACTCTACTTTTCTGTATGGAAAATCATCTTCTGTTTCTAAGGAAGAAATAATACAATCTTTTTCTTCTATTAATTTTATTAAGTTTTCTTTTGCACTTCTTTTTAATGAATGATAATCTGTTAGATATATAATACATTTTTTATCAATTGCATTTAATTTTTTTTGCCAAGAAGAAGAACCTAGAGAAATAAAAGTGATAGGTTTATCTAATTTTCTTGATAATTCAAATACTAATTTATCAGCACATTTTTGTGAATTTGATTCTATTAATGATGGGAATGATGGAGGTAAAAGAACAGGTGATGTATCAATATCTTCCATCATAAAATCAACATATTCTCTTAATGTTTGAAGTTCTCTTCTAATTGATCGACACTCTTTGTAATGATAAATTTTTCGTACAAGTTCATCCATAATAAATGGTTTCATAATATAATCTTTAGCACCATCTTTAATTGGATTAGTAACAGTTTCATCTGATATATATGAAACTAGTAAAAGAATAATTGCATTATTATTATATTTTTTAATTATATTTTTACATAAAGCAGAAGGTAAAGAAGTGGATAATAAAACGATATCATAATCTTTTGAAAGATTATCAATATTAGGTGATTCAATATAATCACAACTATGTCCATCATCAAGTAATCTTGAAACTACTTTTTGTGCTAAGTAAATTTCATTTTCTATTATTAGTATATTCATTTTTTTGTCCAATTATAATATTTTAAAGTAGCTATACTTTGTACTGCAACACCCTCAGATCTACCAATGAAACCCATCTTTTCTGCTGTTGTTGCTTTTATGTTTACAAACTGTTTTTCAATCCCTAATAACTTAGCAATTGAATTTTTTATTTCATTTTTATGGGGATTTATTTTTGGTTTTTGTGCAATTATTGTTAAATCAATAT
Source organism: Poseidonibacter antarcticus (assembly GCF_003667345.1). Taxonomy (NCBI): domain Bacteria; kingdom Pseudomonadati; phylum Campylobacterota; class Epsilonproteobacteria; order Campylobacterales; family Arcobacteraceae; genus Poseidonibacter; species Poseidonibacter antarcticus. Next base: position 82,771 of record NZ_RCWF01000005.1, on the reverse strand, counting down.
TTACTATTTCATAGCCAACATTATAAATAAATTCAATAATTGTTTTTAGTAAAAATTTTGAATCAATACCTTTGTATTGTTCATCTGTATCTGGAAAAAATTCGCCAATATCACCAGCTCCACTAGCTCCAAGTAGTGCATCAATAACAGAATGAATTAAAACATCTCCATCGCTATGTGCTTTAAAACCATAGTTGCTTGGAAGTTTAATTCCACCTAAAAACATCTCTTTATTATCTTCAAATTGGTGTATATCAAAACCAGTTCCTGTAAAAAAGTTATTACTAGGAGCTTTTAGACAAGATAAACTACTCAGTTCATCACCAAATGTTAGTTTTTTGCTTTCTAAACTTCCTTGGATATATTTAATTGTTCCATTATTTGCTTTTATAGCAGAGCTATCATCAGTATATTCAATTTTTGTATCTAGTGATTCTTTTAATATTGTAGTATTTGAAAGTTGTGGTGTTTGTATTAATTTTACATCATCTCTATTTATTGTATTTTCTTCATAAATAACTGTATCAGAAACATTTAAAACAGGCACAATGCAATCAGCATTATTTCTATTTTCTAGAAGTTCTATAATTACCCTTTTGGGAATACAAGATCTTGCAACATCTGAAATCATAACATGTGAAGTTTCTACTTCTTGTAAAGAATTTAAGATTGATTCTTGTCTTGTCTCTCCACCAGCTACAAAGCAGAAATTATCAGAAAAGTTTTTCATATAATTGAGTTCATTTTTATGAGAAGTTATAATTATTTTGTTAAAGTTTGCATAAGATGCTAGTTTTTTAGAAACATTAAGCCATAAAGGCTCATTATCAATTCTTAACCATTGTTTTTTTGTTTTATGCTCGAATCTTGTAGAATTCCCAGCACACAATACTATTAAAGTCACATCTAGCACATACATCCCTTGTGTAAAAAAGTTACATATTATAGTTGAATGTTACTTATGCATAAGTTAAGAGTTTTTTTCAATTTCTTCTTTGATTATATCTATTGAATTTATAAAGTGCTCTAAATCAAAGCCGTATTCAATTACTTTTGCAATGGCTTTTTCTATAGCTAAATCATTTAATGGAGCTCTTATATCTGTGAGTATTTTAATTATTTCAAGAATTTGAACTTTTTTAATAAACTCCTCTGGACAATTTTTTATATTTCCTACAAATCCAATAGAAAATACTATATTATGACCTAATGACCAATTCTTAAGTATATTTGCTGTTATTCTTGCACAAGAATATCCCGTAAATTTTTCTTCACAAAATGCAATATCTTTCTTTTCATTTATGAGTTTTAAAAATTCTTCTGTTTGTTTGTTCTCTTGTATTATTTCAGAGATAACGAACTTACCTATTTCTTGTAAAAATGCAGGTATCAATAATTCATTATTTAAATCAAAATCAATACTTGATATCCAAGTATTAACTATTTTTGTTGCAAGTGAACTTGCGAATAAAAAATCTTGAGTACTGACAGCATAGGCACAAAGATTTGATTTCAAAGTATCTTGAATTACTGTACTCATTGCTATTGAAATTGTAAAATTCATACCTAGTAAATAAATGGCTCTACTTAATGTGTCAACTTTACTTCTAAATCCGAATAATGAAGAGTTTGCAGTTTTTAAAATAGTTGCAACCATTAAAGGATCTTTTTCAATGATTTTTATTAATCTTTCAGGATTTGAATTTTTAACTTTCTTGAAATCTGATAATTCAATAATACTACTTGGTAAAGGAGGTAAAGAATCTATTTTTTGTATTAAATCTTTTTTTATAATAATTCTCCTACGGATTAATTTTATAATAAATAATAAAGTAAATTAAGATAATTTTGTTTTGATAATATAAATCTAAAGTAATAATTTAGATAAGCCCTTAGTTTTCCTTATCATTATATAGAAAAGAAACTTATATCAATAATAAATAGAATTATATTTATTAATTAATCCCCACTAAATAAATTTGATTATTCAAGACAAGGTATTATTTTTCTAAGAAGTATATATTTCAATATTTGGATATATTTTCTTTAATTCTATACTTTTATTTTTTTGCATTACACAAACTGAAGTTGCTATTGCATCTGCTAACATTGCATTTTTGGCTTTTACTGTACATGAATTTACATAATTTGCACTAGTTCCTGTTTTAGCATCAAATAAATGATGATACTTTTTATTAAATCTTGTGCCATATCCCCCTGAACTTGCTATTGCTTGATTATTTAGTTTTAAATAAGAAATATCTTTTAAATATGGTGTTGCTATATTCCAGTCTCTATTTTTATCATATCCACCAATACTATTAAATTCACCCAAATCAACTAATACATTTGTAAAACCTTTTTGTCTTAAAATATTAGTGATTTTATCTGTGATATATCCTTGCGCAATACCATTTAGTGTAATTTGAACATTTGTTTTTTTAAAGCTAATTTTTTCTTCATTTATTTGAATATTTTTATAAGATATTAGTTTCTTAGCTTTATTGATTGCTTTTTGTAATCTATCTTTTTTATTAAAATATTTAGAATAAGCTAACCATAAAGGTTGAACTGTTACATCAAAAGCACCATTTGTTTGTTCTGATATTGTATTAGCAAAGCTTAAAACTTCTACTAATTCTTTTGGTGGATTTTTTAGTATTCCATTTTTATTTAATTTTGAAATAGAAGAGTTTGGAATAAAAAGTGAGAAAATATTTTCTAATCTTTTTATTTCATTTACACAAATACTTAAAGTTTCTTTTGCAAAAGTAGGGTTTTTATGAAAAAGTGTCATATTTGATTGTGCACCTAAAGCAGTTCCACTCCATGTAATTTTTTCTTGATTTGTTTTTGCATTAAGAATACTTGGACTTAAAGCAAGTGCAATTGATGTTGCGGATATTGTTAAAAACTTTCTTCTTGATAAGTTACTTTTATATAAATTAGCCATTAGTTTTTCTCCATTCTTTAATCAACATATCTTTTTCTTTCTTCGCATCTTTTTTTAAAATCTTACAAAGGTTTGCATCACTATATATTTGTACACAATCTAAACATTGAAAACAATCTGCATATTTAATAGCGCCACTTTTTTTATCAATTGCTTGATAATTACAAGATTTATGACAGTTATTACAAGGGTTTCCACATTCAGCTCGTCTTGGTAACCAGTCAAGTATTTTTAGCCTTCCCATTAGCGAAAGAAATGCACCTAATGGACAGAAATATCTACAAAAGCCTTTAAATAAGAACATCCCCAAAAACAACCAAAATAGTGCATATAAAACATAAGGAATTTCTCTATCAAAAATTAAGGTAATTGAAGTTTTGAAAGGTTCGATTTCTATTAAATATTCACTAATATTTGGTGCAAAAATTACTGATAAAATTAATGCAGCTAAAACTACATATTTTATATAAACAAGTTTGTTATTTAAACTTTCTGATACTCTTATTCTAGGAAGTTTTAATAATCTTCCAAGATAGTGTGAAAATTCTTGTAATGTACCATAAGGACATAACCAACCACAAAAAGTTCCTCTTCCCCAAATAGCTAGTGATACAAAAACAAAAAACCAAATTATAAGTGAAAATGGATCATAAAGTAAAAACATTAAACTTTGAGAATTTACAATGGCTTTTACAACTCCTAAAACAGTAACCATACTAAGTTGCCCTTGTCCATACCAACCTATAAAAAATAGTGTAAATGTTAGTAGTATTGTTCTTTTGTATCTTAATTTTGTAAGAAGTGTTTGATACTTATAAAGCATAATAAATAAGAAACTTAAAAACAATGTTAAAGTAATTAGTTTTACTTTTTGCTCATATATTGATGTTAACCATAAAGGAGTTTCTTTTTCTTTTTTTATAATATTAAAATATTTTTTTATTGGTTCTATATCAAAACTTAAATAACCAGCCAAAGGAGTTAAAAATATACTATCTGTTCCTCTTGCAGTTTTTATATTTAATGTCCATAAAGATGAAGGATCAAAGTCATATCTTTTATCAACTTCTAAGATTATTGATTGTTCAAATTTAGGAATATTATCCAAAAATTCAATAATATAATCACCATCTCTAATATTTAGATTAAAACCATCTTGTAGTATTCCAAGCTCATCAGGTGATGATCTTGGAATAAACTTTTCTGTTAAAAATTTAAATTCCCCATTTGCAAATATTAATATAGCTTCATCTGTTTTTCTTAATTCATCACTTATTTCGTTTTGAGTAGATGTCTTGATAAGATTTTTTGCTACACTAGGAATACTTAGATCAGCTATATATAAATCTAAGGCAATTTCATTCTTTTCTTTATCTGTTAAATCTAAGATATAATCACTACCTTTAAAAAGATTTTCAATTTGTTCTTTTGTAACTTTAATATGTGTGATTAATTTATTTTCTAATAGTTCATTCCATGTATACTTTTCAAATAAATCTTCTTTGGGATGATGTATTTCTTTTGGAGCTATACCCATAAGTTTTGTTTTTGCAACTTGGACAGCAGAACCTAAAATAATATCATTTGCTATTTTAACAGATGCAGTCGCTTTTGTAACACCATCAATATGTACAGAACTTGTTTGATCTTTTGATGTTCCAACTTTGATACTATTTTTTAAAGATTTACCTTTATATTGTTTTAAAAATTTTATAAAAGGTTCAATTCCCAAACCTGAAACAAATACAGGTTCATCTTGGTCTAAAACTTCTACATCTAAAAAATTACCTTCTAAATCAATTCTAATAAGTAAATTCATTTTACCACCAGAAAAACCAGCTATTGGTGCATAATCAAAGCTTTCAAAGATATATGAATGAAGTTCATTATTTTCATCTAAGACTTCCCAAACGGGTAATTTATCATCCTTTTTACCAAGGTGCATTGGATTTTTGATATAATTACTTATCTGTTCTTTACTCATAGAAGCATTAATATTTGTAAGGGACATAAATAGAATAAAGATTATAAGAAATAAACGGAACATAATATATATCCTTAATTTTTTAAGTTAGTAAAGAGTATATACTACTAATATAGCTTTGGTTTAGCGATAATTATGAAAAAGATTTTTAATTAAGACAATAATTATCCTATTTTAATTATAATACAAAAATATAAATACAATAAAGGAAATTTTCTATGGCAAATATCGAAGATATTAAGAAAGAACTAGAGAAAGTTAAATATCCTGGTTTTGCAAAATCAATTATAGAATTTGGTTTTGTAAAGGATGTTCAAGTAGATGGTGAAAACTGTTTAATCTCTCTAGATATTACATCTAGTGCAGCAGATGTTGAAGAACAATTAAGAAAAGATATTACAGCATGTATTAGTGCTATTGGAATGAAAGCGTCATTAAATTTCAATAAGCCTCAAGCCCCAAAACAAAACAGTAATACTGTAAGTGGTAAAAATATCGCACCACAAATTAAAAAAATTGTAATGGTAAGTTCAGGAAAAGGTGGAGTTGGAAAATCAACTACTACTGTAAACTTAGCAGTAGCAGCAGCAATGCAAGGTAAAAAAGTTGGTATCTTAGATGCTGATATTTATGGTCCAAATATTCCACGTATGATGGGTTTAAATGGTAAAGAAGTAGAAGTAATTGGTGATAAAGCTAAACCACTACATGCATATGGTGTTGATGTAATGTCAATGGGTGTATTAATGGAAGAAGGTCAAGCTGTAATCTGGAGAGGTTCTATGATTATGAAGGCTATTCAACAATTATTAAGAGATATTTTATGGGAAAACTTAGATATCTTATTTATTGATATGCCTCCAGGAACTGGTGATGCACAATTAACTCTAGCACAAAGTGTACCTGTTGCTGCTGGTATTAATGTTACAACTCCACAACACGTTGCACTTGATGATTCTAGAAGATCATTAGATATGTTTGATAAATTACATATTCCAGTTGCTGGTGTTGTTGAAAATATGAGTGGATTTATTTGTCCATCTTGTAATACTGAATCAGATATTTTTGGAATGGGAACTTGTGAGGCTTTAGCTGATCAATATAATACTCAAGTATTAGGATCATTACCAATTGAACCTGCTATTAGAGAAGGTGGAGATAACGGTAAACCAATTGTTTACTTTGCACCTGAAAGTGTTTCAGCAAAAAGATATATGGAAGCAGCAGCTAAAGTTATTGCTTTCGTAGATGCTATTGATGATGAAAGAACAAATGAAGATATTCAACCAACTACACCTCCTGGTGTTAGTGCTTGTTCAACAAGTGCTGCTGCATCTGCTCCAAAAGAGCAATCAAGTGGTGGAAGTTGTGGTACTGGATGTGGTTGTCACTAATTTATTAAATAAAAAGAGCTTTGCTCTTTTTATTTTTAAATATTTCTAAGCACATTCATAGTATAAATTATAAGCTTCTTCAATTTTTTCTTTAACTATTTTTTTATTCCAATTATGTCTTTTTGCAAAGTTAAAAATTTCTTTTTCTTTTTCTTCTTCACTACAAAAAAAATAAAGCCTTTTAACGAATGGTTTAGGTATAGAAATTGCAATTTTTTGGAAAAAAGCTTCTTTACAATCTTTTGAACAAAAAACTTTTGTAAGAGGGATAGGCTTAGAACAGTTTTGGCATGAGTGTTTCATAATTATCCTTAATAAAATTTCCAAAATTATATCAAGGCTTAATTAAATGCAACTTAGTTGCATTTAATTAATGGAGAGTTAAAACATTAAATATATAAGTTTATTTTTCAGTTCTTGAATTTTTTTCTTCAATTCCAGACATACCAAATCTTCTTGCTAGTTCTTGTTTTACTCTATCAGGACTTACATTTTTAGATGCAAGTGCTACTAAAACGTGATAAGTAAGATCAGCTGCTTCATAGATGATTTCTTCTGTATCATTATCTTTTATTGCAAAAGTTAATTCACCAGCTTCTTCAACTATTTTTTTAAGCATAGAGTTTTCTTTTCCATTAAGAAGTTTTGATGTGTATGATTTTGTAGGATCATCATTCTTTTTTTCTAAAATTGTATGGTATAAAGTATCAATTACTCCATAAGCTTCTGTTGTATTTACTTCTACATCTGAAATTATTTCATTTGTTTTAAGATTTGTAAAGAAACATGATTTTCTTCCTGTATGACAAGCTACACCTGTTTGATTAACTTTTAATAAAATAGTATCATCATCACAATCAATCATAATATCAACGATTTCTTGAGTATGACCAGAGCTTTCACCTTTTTTCCAAATTCTTTGTTTGCTTCTACTAAAGTAATGAGCTGTATTTGTTTTAAGAGTTAAGTCTAGTGCTTCTTTATTCATATATGCAAGCATAAGAACTTCATTTGTTGATGCTTCTTGTGTTACAACAGGAACAAGTCCATCCATTTTTTCCCAGTCAATTTTATCTATTTGATTCATTATTTAAATCCTTAAAATTTTGTGCCTACATCTAGTTTTAAACTATCTATTTGCTTTTGTTCTTTATTTACATCAACATCTAAATTTATAGAAGTATCTTCTTCTTTTTTATCCTTTAAAGGTAATTCTTCAGGTTTTTCATATCGATCTGTTGGTTGATATTTATCTTTGATTATTTCAGGATTTAAATTTATAGTCATTTCTTCTAGTGGTTTTGCATTTACTAAGAATGTAAATAAGAAAAGTTTTATTAGTATTAATATTGTAATATTTTTCATAATAAGTAAAGAGTAGTTTTAACTACTCTTTCTCCTTATTGGCTTATTGCCGTATCTCTTGTTTTGTTTTTAGTGTCAACCCAAATATTTGGAGTTGAACCACCAGGTGTTAAGAATATTTTTGCATCTTTATTAACTTTAAGTGCTTCATTGAATTTCCCTTGGATTTCAATTTGTTGCATTTTAAGTAAGTTAGGTGTTAAAGATTTTGCAATTTCCATATTCGCAGCAGCTTGTGCTTTTGCTTCAATAGTTACAGCATCAGCTCGACCTTGTGCTTCAATTCTATTAGCTTCAGCATCACCAGTAGCTTTTGCAGCTCTTTTTTCAGCTTCTTGTTTAGTTCTTAAAACTTCGTATTTAACTCTTTCAGATTCTTGATTTGCAATTTGAACTCTTTCAATTTGTTCTTTAATCTTTGTAGGTAAAACAATTTCTCTTAATTGAACTGATAATAATGCAACTGGTTTAGTAGGAAGTGCATCGATATTTGATCTTACACCATTTTCAATTTTAACAGCAATTTCATTTCTTTTTGTTGGTAATTCTTCAGCTGTATATACACCAACTACATTTCTAACTATATCTCTTACTACAGGATTGATAATTTTATCTTCCCATGAGAATCCCCAGTTAGCAATAGTTGTTGGTGCACCTTCTGCTGTAAGTCTATATTGAACAGTTAATTCAATTGAAACAGGTAATCCTCTGGCATCTAGAATATTAATTGCAGGATTAAGTCTAATACTTTGATCAAACCCACCTGATGTTTCAACTGAAGCATAGTTCATTAATCTTACTTTTGTATCTACTAATACAACTTTTTGGAAACCTGGAATATATAAATGAATACCTGGTCTTAATGGTACTTCTTCATATTTACCTGTTGTACTTTTAATACCTACTTGACCTGATTCTACTATTACAAAAGGTTTAAATATAAATAATAATACAATTACTGCAATTATTGCGTATATTATTCCAGCTTTTTTACCTAAATTTTTGAAAAATTCAGGTGGTTGGAAAGGAGGTTGATAGTTTCCACCACCTCCATTATTGTTAGAAGAGTTTCCTCCACCATTTTGTTGTTTCTTTTTAAAATAATCGTTATCTATTGGCATAATCGTCCTTAAATTTTTTCTATTGGCTTTTTAGAAGCACAAAAGAGTAAAATAAACTTTAATCTATTGTACTTCAAAATATCTTCTAATTAATGTAAGTTAAATCTTTTACATATTTAGGGTTTTTCCCTGCAACTACATCAAAATATGCAGTTTGTAAAGCTTCTGTAATAGGACCTCTTTGTCCATTACCTATAATTCTTGCATCAATATCTCTAATAGGAGTTACTTCTACAGCAGTTCCTGTAAAGAATGCTTCATCTGCTACATAAACTTCTTCTCTTGTAAGTCTTCTTCTTATAACTTCATAACCTAAGTCTTGGGCTAAATCAATAACAGTTGCTTGTGTGATTGATTCTAAAGAGTTGTCATTTGGTGGAGTAATAATTACGCCATCTCTAACAATAAAGAAACAAGCTCCAGATGCTTCAGCTATATAACCTTGGTCATCTCTTAAAAGTGCTTCATCGTATCCACATTCAACTGCTTCAAATTTTGCCATTTGAGAATTTAAGTAGTTTGCAACTGCTTTTGCTTTACCCATTCCTGAAGTATTAGAATTTCTAGTCATTGAAGCAATTTTAACTCTAACGCCTTTTTTCATTCCTTCTTCACCTAAGTAAGCTCCCCATTCCCATGCAGAAATAGCAACATTAACAGGTGCTTCTTTATGATAAAGTCCCATAACTCCATATCCTAAATAAACTAATGGTCTAATATAAGCACCTTCAGTCAATTCATTTTTTTGTAATAGTTCAATTTGAGCTTTATTTAATTCATCTTCAGTAAAAGGAACATCAATTAATGTCATTTTAGCCGAGTTAATAAGTCTTTTAGTATGTTCTTTTAATTTAAATATAGCACATCTTCCATCATAAGTTTTGTATGCTTTTGTACCTTCAATAGCACCATTCCCATAATGAAGAGTATGAGATAAAACATGTACTTTAGCTTCATGCCAATCTACAAACTTACCATCCATCCATATATATTTTGCTTCAGTCATTTTATAAATTCCTATATGATTTAATTTAAGTTAATATTTTATCCAAGATATTATTAAATATACCTCTTAAGAATTTTTTAGTAGTTTTTTATAGAAAATTACTTGTATTTATGGTATATTAACGAAAATTTCTCAAAGGTTTAAATTTCTAATATGAATTATAAAAATATTATAAAATCAATCGCATCAACATCATTAATTCTTCTTTTATCAGGTTGTACTCTTAATCAAACAAGTGAAAATCAAATGGACAAGAAAGTAGAATTAGAAAAGAAGAATATAATAAAAAAGCTAGAAAAAGTTAAATATAAAAGACCTGCTGTTTCTTTTTTATTAAAAAATAGAATCAGGGGTATTTTAAATGCAATGTCAAATAATGATATATTTAAATTAAATGAAGAATATATACATCCTGATTTTGGATTTTTCAATTTATATAAAACTGATGGTTCAAAAGTTTTTTTAGAACAAAAAATGATTTATAATATAATTGATGAACATACAGAAGAACTTTCACATATAATTTCAAGAGTGAACCCTAGTTCAGCAAAACTTAAAATCATTAAAAAGAATATAAAGTTTAATTGTAGTCCTAATGATGATGCCTTTTATGGTTGGGATGCAGATGGATTGTATATATCAAATAAAATGGATATATCTCTATCTCAAATGATGAAAGAATTAAATAGTTACAATATAAAAGATTATGAAAAAGCAATAAGAATAGAAAAAACTAGTTATAAAGTTGTTTTAACACCAGAATTATCTTTTTATCTTACAGAAATTGATAAGAATTGGTATATAACATTAATTGATAGAATTACATCTGATTGTAGCTCATAGACTTAAGTTGCGACTAAGTTGCAAATAAGGATATTTTGATAAAATTCCTAAAAAAAAGTGAATAATTTATATGAATTTAGAAATATCAAAAATAGCAAATCTTCCAACAAAATATGGAAACTTCAAAATACAATCTTTTAAAGATAATGATAAAGAACATTTAGCAGTTTATACTAATACTTTACCTTCAATCCCAACAGTTAGAATTCATTCTGAATGTATGACAGGGGATGTATTTAAAAGTATTAAATGTGATTGTGGAGAACAGTTAGATTATGCATTAAAATATATTGCAAAAGAAGGTGGAATGATTATCTATCTTAGACAAGAAGGTCGAGGTATTGGACTTTTTAATAAGGTAAATGCTTATTCTTTACAAGATTTAGGTCATGATACAATGAAAGCAAATGAGCTTTTAGGTTTTGAACAAGATTATAGAAAATATGAAATAGTTGATGAAATTTTAAAGCATTTTGAAATAGAGAAAATAAATCTAATGACAAACAATCCTTTAAAATTAAAGTCTTTAAAAGCAATAAAAATAGAAAATAGAGTGCCTGTTATTATGACGAGTTGTGCTTCTAATTATGAATATTTAGAAACAAAAAAGAACAGAATGGGACATTTATTATAAATTAGAAAATAAAAAGGGTAGTAAGATATGAGTCAACAAAAATTTTGGAATAGTAAATTTTCAAGAGATGGTTTTTTATATGGTTTAAAACCAAATACATTCATAGCTTCAAAAATAAAACTTTTAGCAAAAAACTCACAAGTACTTTGTATTGGTGAGGGAGAAGGTAGAAATGCTATTTTCCTTGCAAAAAAAGACTTTGATGTTACAGCTGTTGATGCTTCTGATATTGGCTTATTAAAACTACAAGATAGAGCAAAAGAAGAAGGTTTAAAAATTCATACTTTATGTATGGATTTAAACCATTGGAAAGTAGAACATAAATATGATGTGATTGTAGCTTCTTATTTACATATGTATAAAAATGAAAGAAAAGAATTATTTGAAAAAATTGAAGAATCATTAAATGAAAATGCTTACTTTATTGGAGAGTTTTTCTCTACAAAACAAGTAAATTATTCAAGTGGAGGACCACGTGATGAAGATTTACTTTATACTGTAGATGATTTTAAAAGCTCATTTTCTTTATGTGATAAAGATATAAAAGAACAAATTACAATTTTAGATGAAGGAAAAGGTCATCAAGGTGAAGCTTGTGTTATTAGAGTAGTAATTCAAAAACTATAAGATAATAGCTTTAGGATAAAAAATCTATTTTATGATTTTTTATCTAGACTCTTATACTAGGGTATTTATTAAATATCACTTAACTAAAATTTAACAAAAATTTAACTACACTCACAATAATTATAATAGAACAAATTAATCAAAATAGAGAATAAAATGTTAAAAAAAATACAAAATATAATAAAAGAAAAAGTACTAATAATAGATGGAGCTATGGGAACACAGCTTCAAATAGCAGATATAAAAGCAGAAGAATGGATATATGAAGGCGAAGATTTAGAAGGTTGTAATGAGCTTTTAAACTTAACTGCACCACATATTTTAAGAAATATTCATGATGCTTATGCGAGCGCTGGCGCTGATTTAATCACAACTAATACTTTTGGTTCTATGCCTTGGGTTTTAGATGAATATGATATTGGAAAGACTTCTTATGAGCTTTCAAAACTTGGAGCTCAACTTGTAAAAGAATCTTGTGATAAATACTCAACGCCCCAAAAACCAAGATTTGTATTAGGTTCTGTTGGACCTGGAACTAAACTTCCTTCATTAGGTCATATTCAATATGATGAAATGTACGAAGGTTATAAGATTATGGCACAAGGTTTGGCTGATGGTGGAACTGATATCTTCTTACTTGAAACTTGTCAAGATCCATTGCAAATAAAAGCAGCACTTCATGCTCTTACAGATGCAGCACCACAAATTCCTATTATGGTATCTATTACAATTGAATTAACAGGAACAATGTTAATAGGAACTGATGCTCAAACAATTGCAGCGATTATGGCTCCTTTTAATATTTTATCACTTGGATTTAACTGTGGAACTGGACCTAAACAAGTTTATAAACATGTAAAAACTTTAAGTGAAGTTTCTAAATTCCCAATTTCAGTTCATGCAAATGCAGGACTTCCTCAAAATAAAGGTGGAGTTTCTTATTATCCAATGGGACCTGATGAGTTTACAAAACTTCAAAAAGAGTTTTTACCTATTAATGGTGTTTCATTTTTAGGTGGTTGTTGTGGAACTACTCCTGAGCATATAAAAGTTTTAGCCCATGCTGTAAAAGATGCAATACCTTTAAAACCTTGTGGATTTTTAAAAGCATCGTTAGCTTCATTATTTTCTACTGTAAGCCTAAAACAAGAACCAGCCCCACTTTTAATTGGTGAGCGTTCAAATGCAACTGGTTCAAAAGCTTTTAGAGAATTATTAAAAGAAAACAACTATGAAGGAACACTAACTGTTGGACAACAACAAGTTCGTGCAGGAGCTCATATTATTGATGTATCTGTTGGATTTGCAGGACGTGATGAAAGAGAAGATATGGATGAAGTTGTTAAACTGTATTCTCAAAAAATATCACTTCCTTTAATGCCTGATTCTACTCAAATTTATGCACTTGAAGCAGCACTTAAACAAATAGGTGGAAGACCTATTATCAACTCTGTTAACTTAGAAGATGGAGAAGAAAAGTTTGATGCGGTTTGTAAATTAGCCAAAAAATTTGGAGCTGCACTTGTTTGTCTTACAATTGATGAAGTTGGAATGGCAAAAACTACAGCTGATAAAATAAGAATAGCCCAACGTATTTATGATTTATGTGTAAATAGACATGGTTTTGATCCAGCAGATTTAGTATTTGATATGTTAACATTTACTATAGGTTCTGGTGATGATGAATATAGAACAGCTGGTATGGAAACGATGGAAGCTATTAGAGAATTCCAAATCCTTCATCCTGAAGTTGGAACTACGCTTGGACTTTCAAATATTTCATTTGGTTTAGATATAAAAGCTAGAGCTTATTTAAACTCTATTTATTTAGATTATTGTGTAAAAGCTGGATTAACATCTGCTATTGTAAATGTTAAGCATATTTTACCACTAAATAAAATTAGTGAAGCTGATAAAAAAGCTTGTGATGATTTAATTTTTAATAATCAAGAAGATGGTGATCCATTATTTGCATTTATTGAACACTTCTCAAATGTTGATGATTTAGAAGAACAAAGTGATGAAGAGTATCAAAAGTTAGAACCAATTGAAAAAGTGAAAAAGCTTTTACTAGATGGTGATAAAGATAGACTTCTTCCTTTAGTTGAAGAATTAAGACACGATATTAAACCTGAAATTATTGTAAATGAATGGTTAATTGATGGTATGAAAATCATTGGTGAATTATTTGGAAGCGGACAAATGCAGTTACCGTTTGTACTTCAAAGTGCAGAGACTATGAAAGCTACTGTTGATGCTTTAAACCCTTATTTACCAAAAGAAGAAAAAGCTACTGAAACTGTAATCGTAGTTGGAACTGTAAAAGGTGATGTTCATGATGTTGGTAAAAACTTAGTTGATATTATTTTATCTAATAATGGATTTAAGGTTATAAATATTGGTATTAAAGCTGATTTAAATAGCTTCTTAATTGCTGCAAAAGAGCATAAAGCTCAAGCAATTGGAATGAGTGGATTACTTGTAAAATCAACTGCTGTTATGAAAGAAAACTTAGAAGAGCTTCAAAAAATGGGAATTGATATTCCTGTTCTTATTGGTGGAGCAGCACTTACAAAAGCTTTTGTAAATGATTTTTGTAGACCTATTTATGATGGACCAATTTTTTATTGTAGAGATGCCTTTGATGGTGTAGTTTCTATGCAAAGAATTGAGACAGGTGATTTAGATAATACTGCACTTGCTGCTGATTTAATTGAAGTTAAAGATACAAGTAAGAAAAAAGAGGAAAAAGAAGTAATTATTCCTCCTTATGAAGAAATACAATTACCTGCTAAAGCACCGTTTGTTTTCCCTCCATTATGGGATAGAGTTGCTAAAAGTAATAATGAATTAGATAAAGAATTAATCTTTAAATGGATAAATCATAGAGTATTATTTAGACAAAGATGGGGATACAAAAGAGGTAAACAATCTAGTGAAAAATTCTTAAAATATGAAAATGAAGTAGTAGAACCATTATATAGAAAATTAAAAGATGATTTTATGGATAAAAATATTTTTGAACCAATTGCTATTTATGTTTATTATCCTTGTATTTCGCATGATAATAAACTTTATATTTTTGATAAAGAACATTTATTTAATTCTGAAAAAGAAGCACAAAATGTACCACCTTTAGAAGAAGCTATAAAAGTATTAGAATTTCCTAGACAAAAAAGAAAACCATTTAGATGTATTCCTGATTTCTTTGCAAATGATAGATTAGATGTGGTTGCATTTACACTTGCTAGTGCTGGACTTAAAGTATCTGATTATGAAAGAGGACTTTATGATGAAGGTAAATTTACAGAATATTACCAAGTTCACGGACTTGGAGTTGAGTTAGCTGAAGCTTTAGCAGAGGTTTTACATAAACAAATTAGACTTGATTTAGATATTGTTCCAAAAGAAGGAATTACTTTAAATGATGTTCAAATGAAACAATATACAGGTTGTAGATATTCTCCTGGATATGCAGCTTGTCCTGATTTAGCAATGAACAAAGATTTCTTTGATTTACTAAAACCAGAAGAGTTTGGAATAGAATTATCTGAAACATTCCAAATGCATCCAGAACAAACAACTTGTGCAATAGTTGTGCCTCATAAAGATGCAAATTATTATAATATTTAAAAGTATGATTATTGAGTAATAATGCAAAAGGTCTAGCTATAACATCGCTAGGCGTTTTGATAATGAGCTTAGAATCTTTACTTGTAAAACTTACAAATATTGATACAATTACTTTTTGTTTTTATTTAGGAATCTTTATATTTATTTCAATGGCTATAACATTGATTATAAAAGAAAAAGAAGAAATTAAAGTAATTACAAAAAAATCTTTTCCTATTTTAATTGCATGTGCGATTTTAATGGGAAGTTCAAACTTCTTTTTTATCTCAGGAATTAAAAATACCTCAGTTGCAAATGTTGTAATCATTTTTGGTACATCAGCGCTTTTTTCAGCACTATATGCTTATTTGATTTATAAAGAAAAAGTTACAAAGAATATTCTTATAGCTTCTACTTTTATGATTTTTGGACTTTTTATAATCTTCAAAGATGACTTGGGTTTAGGAAATATGATTGGAAATATTTACGCACTTTTAGCTGTGAGTTGTTTTTCTTTAGCGTTTGTTTTTCTATCTAAGCATATAAATATAAATCGTATTGCGTTAACTGCAACAGTAGGTCTTTATATGGCAATTACTTCATTTATTTTGAGTGATTCTTTGATAATTGATTTAAGGACTTTAGGAGTACTTCTTTTAATGGGATTACTTGTTAATCCCTTTGCTAGAGTTTTAATGTCAAATGGAACAAAATATATTAGTGCAAGTGAAGCAACACTTTTAATGATAATTGAAACAATAATGGCACCTATTTGGGTTTGGATGTTTTTAAATGAAATACCAAATTCAAATACATTTATTGGAGGAAGTATTATTATTCTAACTCTAGTAGCTAATTCATTATATACATTGAAGAGAAATAAAGTAAAATCTATTTAATCTTTTTCAACTGTTTATCATGAAATTTACTTAAAAGAATAAGTGCAAAAATACTTCCAATTAGTGCAAGTGCCATATCACTTTGAGTATCCCAAACATAGCCTTGTGTTCCTAAGAAGTCATCGGCATCTTCACCACTAAATAGTGCTACTATCCATTCTATAAGTTCATAAAAAGCTGAAAAGGCTAGACAAAAACAAACTATAAAAAAGTTTCTCCAATTTGCTTTTGGAATAATATCTTTTCGTATTAAAATCTCTCTTGCAATTAGTGCCGGAATAAATCCTTGTGCAAAATGACCTAATTTATCGTAGTTATTTCTATCTTGATTTAAAACTTCTTTAATAGTATCAAAAAGTGGTACCTGTGCATAAGTATAGTGACCACCAACCATTAAAATAATACAATGAATTAATATAAGAGTATAGACGAGGGGAGTTAGTTTAAATTTATTAAAAGTAAAAGCTAAAACTATAAAGCCAATTATTGCTGGAATCACTTCTAAAAACCAAGTGAACTGATCTTTTGGATTAATTCCTGACCAAAGTAAAATAGTAAAAAATGCGATTATCCATAAAAATTTCATAATCATATTATACAACTATTTTGTTAATAGATAAAAAAGAACAAAAAAGGAAGCATCTTTTGATACTTCCTTTTAATTATAAATCAAGTTAGACAATAAAAACTATTAAGATAAAATCTCTTCAATAGTAATATAATCACCAACTCTACCTGTCATTTTTTCAGCATCTGTATTTACAGGAAGTGTTTTTTTACCTGGTCTCCATCCTGCTGGACAAACTTCACCTGTTGCAGTTGCGTGTTGCCAAGCTCTAACTTGTCTTAAGAACTCATCTACATTTCTTCCTACCATTGGAGCTTGTACTTCTTGTGCTACACAAACACCTTCAGGATTGAATAAAAATCTTCCTCTTAAAGCCATTCCTTCTTCTTCAATTAAAACTCCAAATGCTTCACTTACTGCATTTGTTGTATCAGCACCAATTGTAAGTTTTAAACCTGCTAAAACTGGTTCAGTTTCTACAAATCTTTTATGTGAAAATTTTGTATCAGTTGATACTGCTAAAATCTCAACACCTAAATCTTGGAATTCATCATAATGAGCATTCATAGCTGCAATTTCTGTTGGACATACAAATGTAAAATCAGCTGGATAAAAACAAACTACTGCCCATTTACCTTTATAATCTTCACTTGATACTGTTGTAAAGTGACCTGTTTTTGCATCGTATGCATCCATTTTAAATTCTGGTATTTGTCTTTGAACCATTGTTGAACTCATTTTTTTATCCTTTTTTATTTCTGTATTTGAATCTATTTGACTATTTTCTATAGCAACACTTTCTTCTCTAGCTTTAACACCTGTATCGCAAGCCATAATCTTTCCTTATTTGGATAATAATTATCCTTTGATAAAAGTATTTTATTATTTAAGATATTAAACAATGCTTAAATATAATCTATTTTTATAAATTTATAATAAGTTAAACTTATAATATAGAATTATATTAACTTTCATTTACTTTTTATTTAAAGAACATTTAATTTAAAAGTATAGACTTCCTCAAATTAAACAAGGAAAAAAAATGAAAAGACTTATATTAATTACATTATTAGGTGCAACACTTAGTTTTGCAAATGGACCTCAAAATGGTCAAGGTTCAAGAAATGGAACACCACCAGTAGAAGCGATTACAGCTTGTGAAGGTTTAAATACTAATGATACTTGTAATATGACGACACAAAGAGGTAATAGTATTAGCGGTACTTGTCAAAATACACCTGATGAAAAATATTTTGTATGTATGCCAGAAGGTATGAAAAAAAGATAAAATTTGTATAAATTTACATAGGATTTAAATAAATACCTATTTCAATAATTGTAAATTTCTTCTATAATACACATATAAAATATTATGAAGGAAAAACAAATGAGTTTAGTATACGATTATTCAAATCCTACAGCAATTCACTTTGGAAAAGGTCAAATTGCTTCAATAGTTAAACATTTAAATAAAAATAATAAGATATTAGTAGTTTATGGTGGTGGTTCAATTAAATCAAATGGTGTTTATGATGAAGTTTCATCTGTACTTGAAGGTTATAATTGGCAAGAGTTTTCAGGTGTTGAAGCAAATCCACATTATGAAACATTGAACAAAGCAGTTGCTATTTGTAAAGCAGAAAAAATTGATTTTATTTTAGCAGTTGGTGGTGGTTCTGTAATTGATGGTTCAAAATATATTGCAGCTTCATCACTTTATAATGGTGATGGTTGGGATTTCCTTGATGGAATTGCAAAAGTTGAAAAAGCTATACCTATTGGTGCTGTTTTAACATTACCTGCAACGGGAAGTGAATCAAATGGAAGTGCTGTTGTATCTAAAAAAGCTACAAATGAAAAAAGATTTTTTGCTTCATCTTTTGTTTATCCAAAATTTGCAGTATTAGACCCAAGTGTAATGAGTACATTATCAGACAGACAACTAGCAAATGGTTTAGTTGATGCATTTGTTCATACTTGTGAACAATATTTAACATGTCCAAATACATCTTTATTACATGATGGTTATGCTGAAACTATACTTCGAGGTTTAAATACTCTTGCAAAAACTTGGGATAATAGAAAAGATCCAGTTTGGGAAGAAAACTTAATGCTTCTTGCAAATCAAGCTTTAAATGGTTTTATAGGTTCAGGTGTTAAACAAGATTGGGCTACTCATATGATTGGACATGAATTAACTGCATTTTATGGAGTTGACCATGCTCAAAGTTTAGCTGTTGTTCAACCTCAATTATTAAGAGTTATGATTGAAGACAAAAAAGAAAAATTAGCTCAAATGGGTGAAAATGTTTTTGGAATCAAAAATGATAATGAAGCGGTAATTGTGGCAATTGAAAATATGTATCATAGTGTTGGTGTTACTACAAATCTAAATGATTATGATAGTGTTGATGATAAAGTTATTGAAAATATCATTCCATCATTAAAAGCTCATGGAATGACTGCAATTGGTGAAAATCAAAATATTACATTAGAAATTTCAGAAAAAATTCTTAAAATGGCTATGCAATAATTCTTAATAAAATCTCTTAAACAATCTCAAAAGAGGCTTTTGCCTCTTTTGGTGGATAGCCATAGTAACTTTTAAAATCTTTTGAAAATTGTGAAGAGCTTTCATATCCTATTGCATAAGCTGTTTCATTTACTTGTAAATCATTTCTTGTTAATAAATCTTTTGCTTTATTTAATCGTATTTTTTTAATATATTGTAAAGGACTTAATGAAGTTACTTTTTTAAAATGTGTATGAAAAGATGATACACTCATTTCCTCTTCTTTTGCTAGTGTTGGAATATCAAGATGTTTTTGATATTGATTATGAATAGTTTTTAATGTTCTTGTCATTTTTGCTTCCATTTTGTTTTCTAAAAACATTTTATGTAAAAAATGAGCATTTTCACCTATTGCAATTCTATAAAAAATCTCCCTTAAAATTGATTCGCCTAATATTTTTGATTCTTCTTTTGATTGAAGTGTTTTTAATAATCTATAAATAGAATCTTCTAAATCAGGCGTAACTTTATCTTGAAAAATTGCCATTTGTACTGATTTGCATTTTTTTGATTCTTCTTTTGATAATGATGAAATTATCTCATACATAATTTCTTTTTCTATATTTATTAAAATACAAATATATGGTTCTTCTTTTGATGCGTGAGTTTCACACTCAAAAGGTAAAGTTGTTGGAACTACTAAATAGTTTTTAGAATCGTATTCAAACTTTTTATTTGGAAGGTAACCTATTTTTTTACCTTGTAAAACAAATACTAGACAAAAATCATAAGTTAATGGAGTTCGTGGTAAAAAAGTAGTAGTTTTATATAAGCTAACAGCATTTATATTTGTGTGTGTAAGAGAATTGTCTTTTACAAGCTTATTTACTTCTTTTAATATTTTATCATTCATTCTTTTCCCAAATTATTCTTTTATGTATTATACATAAGATTAACGCATTATTATCTTTAATTGGATAAAATAAGGATAACAAATTTATAGGGTTTTAAATGAAAAAAGAAAAGAAAACAATAAAAGAGATGATTTTAAATTATATATACATAGTATCTAAGCAACCAATCTTATTAAGAGATTTACTCCTTGCAAATAGACAGTATAAAGAAGGTATGTTGGTAGATCCTGCAAAACTTGGGTTTAGACTAAAACTTACACGTGCATATACAGTTTATACTGGAATAATTTTGGCTATACTAATTCCATTATCAGGTCTTTTCCATAAGCCTTTAGCACATCTTGATTCTCATATCTCAATTATAGGTGCTGTTTTAATTACTGCTGTAATATTTATTAGTTTTAACTTTTTTATAGCTAAAATGAGAGATGCAATTACTATTATTCTTATAAAAAAATCTTGGAAATTACACTTTCCTTTTTTCTCTTATGAAGAGTATTCAGAAAAAATAGAAGAGATTTTCGAGCGTTCATTTAAAGAAGATATTCCTAAAAGAGAGTTAGAAAAGTATATATTAGATAACCTAGCAGAATAATTTCTGCTAACTTATTTTTCGTAAATCAAAATCAAAATCAAAATGCACTTGTTTAAAATCGATTAAAGATTTTACAAATGCCTTTGCACATTTTTGTCTATTTTTATGTGTATCTCTTACATCTTTATAGGGAAATTCTATTTGTATTCCTACTATATTTCCACCATTTAAAGAACCATGTGTTCTAGTATTATAAGCACCTTCAAAATAGTTTTCATCACTTGCATAAGGTAATTTTATAGAAGGAATTGAATCAAAACCTTGATTACACATAAGACTTCCCATAGAATGAGGCCCTTTTAATTGGTCGATAAAACACTCTCTTGAAAACTTTGATAGTGAAGATATACTAGATTTTTTGCTATGTTCTTTTAATGCACCATCGTGTTGTTTTAAAATATCATTATCAAGTAAATATCCAAATTCTAAATATGCCTTTGGATGCGATTGTCCATGAATATCTATATATAAACCTTTTCCAAAATCTTCTTCTATTTCTAGCTTAGATTTCTCTATAGAATTATGAAATTGGTTATATACTAGACTTGCTTTTTCATCTTCAAAAGCCTCACTTTTTTTTCTATTTAAATCAACTTTTTCTCTTGATATTTCAGCGATTACCGCATAAGGAGTAAGTGATGTTTGTTTATAAAATTCTTCAACTATTAGTTGTGTTAATTCATAAGTATAATCGTCTTTATCAAAGACACCTGATGTTCTAGTTTTTGTATCTTTTGGTTGTGCATCTCCACCATGTGGAGCGCTTAGTATTATAGGAGTGTTCCCTTTATAATATTTTATATAGTTTTTAGTTATTGCTTTTGTCATATATTGCTTTTGCTTCTTTGTTCCTCTGCCTTTTCAAATCCATATCTATGAATTTTCCCAAAATAGTTTTCTTTATTTTACTAGCAAGAGTTATTTTTCTTTTTACTGGTCGATATTCATAAATATAAAATCCAGCTTCATTCATTGAAAGCCTAATTGGTGTAGCAACAGAATATGTACTCATAACACAGTCTTGTTTACAAAGTTTATATATATCATCAAAGTACTCTTTTGTCCAAAGTTCTTGATTTACTTCTGAAGAAAAAGCATCTTGATAAATAATATCAAAGCTATTTTTTTCTAAAGTCTTTATATATTCTCTTGCATCACCAATATTTACTTCAATTTTAATATTCTCATCTTCGTATTTCTTATTTATTGCAACTTCTTTTATAATATGTTTTATTTCTTCAAACTCTTTTGGAAAGTTGAAATTTTCTAATGATGAGACAAGATTACCATCTAATTCTGGAGAATAGATATTAATCTTTTTGCTTTGATTGTTATTTTTAACATACAAAAGTGTAGTAAAAGTGTTATATCCAATTCCAAAACAAATATCTAAAATAGTTAATTCATCTTTTTCTTTGTGATATTGAAATGTTGGAAGTATATGTTTACTAAGAGATTCATTAATAGCACCATCATCAGGGTTATGATAGTGTTGATTATACTTTTGTGAAAAAAGTGTGTTAGAACCATCTTTGGTTTTAACAACACTGTTAATATTATCTTGCAAT
Source organism: Poseidonibacter antarcticus (assembly GCF_003667345.1). Lineage (NCBI taxonomy): Bacteria > Pseudomonadati > Campylobacterota > Epsilonproteobacteria > Campylobacterales > Arcobacteraceae > Poseidonibacter > Poseidonibacter antarcticus. Next base: position 60,176 of record NZ_RCWF01000005.1, on the reverse strand, counting down.
ATTAAAGACCGTTGTCCCAATGATGCATTTTTTTTGCTGTATAAATATAAGTATCATCAAAAAGTTCAATACAATTTGGTGCTTGAAAACCTATTTCTTCTAGTAAATCTAGAATTTCATATCTATTATTATTTTCAATTTTCTCTAAAATAATAATATTCCCTGAATTTTCAAGAGCTTTGTACATAATTTTTAGGATTTTTTCCTTATTTGGACAAGATGTTAAAATATTTCCTAAAACTACATATTCGTATTCTCTAGCAGTTGCACGAAGTTTTGCACTTGATTCGTCTACAAAAGGAATATATTTGATATTCCCTTCATTTTTTTCTCGAACTTCTTCAAGTGCTGAATCTACTAAACCTAAAGAGTTATCAATATGCAAAATAGCGATATTGATATAATCTGAAAACAACTCTTTAAATAAAGATAGTTTTTTATCCATAAACTTTTAGTTTCCTAATGAAGCTAATTTTTCTTCTGAAAGAAATAATTCTTCATTTGACATTACACCAATATCACTATCTAAGATATTTTGCGCAATTTCTTTAGCTTCTGAAAGCGAGTGCATTGCACATGTTCCACATTGGAAAATATTTAATTCTGGAATATCTTCTTGTTTCTCTACATTTATTACATCTTGCATTGCTGCTCTCCATGCTACTGCTACTGTTTTTTCATCAGGATTACCTAATAAACTCATATAAAAACCAGTTCTACAACCCATTGGAGAAACATCAATAACTTCTACAGTATCACTATTTAAATGATTTCTAATAAATCCTGCAAATAAGTGTTCTAAAGTATGAATACCTTTTTCACTCATCATTGATTCATTTGGTACACAAAATCTTAAATCAAAAACTGTAATAATATCACCTGATGGTGATTTCATTGTTTTTGCAACTCTTACTGCTGGTGCTGGCATAATTGTATGGTCTACTCTAAAACTGTCTAATAATGGCATTTTATAATTCCTCTTGTTTTATTTATTTTATAATATATTCACTTCTTTAAAACGTGATTGTATCTAAATATTAATAAATTAAAAATCTATAGTCCAAAAGTCACAAGAAGTTCAGAATCCTCAACTTTTATATCTTTTACAAAAGAACCTTTAAAAGAGTTCTCTTTTATCGTATAAACAGGTATGTTTTTAAATACTTCATCAATAAGAGGATCAAGACTTGAAATAAGTTCAGAAGAGAAGTTTTTTGCTATATCATTGTTTTGGAAACTTATTTTATTTATATCAACATTTTTTAAAAAGATTGCATTTCTCTCTTTATTAAAATATGGTTCTCCTGCAATATCCAAAGTTGCTTTTGTATCTGGCATAAATATAACTTTTAAATCTACATCAACAATAGCCGTAATTTGGTTAGTAGTATTAATACCTAAATCTGGTTTATTGACTAAAACCTTTGCAATAGTAAAATTCTTTTCTATTGGGAACATACTTGATTGCATATTTAGTTCATTTGGGTCAAGTTTTAGAGTTAGACCATCGCTACCAATTCTTTTAATACATCCTGAGAATAGAAGTAATAAAGTTAGCATAAGTATTAATTGCGTTTTCTTGAAAGTAAACATTTTTTACCTTTTCTTATAATTGTTTTGCTTATTTATTATTGATGTTCTAATCATATCTATATGAGGAATACCATCTTCATCATATCCATCATTTATTGTTTTAAACCCTAAAGATTCATAGAAATTCTGTAAGTATACTTGAGCACCAATTTTTATATTCATTTTGGGAAACTTTTTTTCTGTAAAATTAATAGCTTCATTCATCAAAGAACGACCAATTTTTAGATTTCTAAATTTCTGCAAAGTTAGAACTCGACCTATAGAAGGTTGTTCATATTTAATACCTGGGTCTACAACTCTTACATAAGCAGCTAATTCATTATTTAAAAAAGCACAAAGATGCCATGAATGAAGATCCATATCATCAGTTTCTTGATAAGCACATTTTTGTTCTACTACAAATACTGATTCTCGCGCTTTTATTATTTCAAATAACTCAAGAGCACTTAAATCATCTAATCGTGACCATTTAAAATCTAATTTCATTAATTCTTTTCCTTTTTTATACTTGATATACAATTAAAGCTTATTATCGTGGCAGATAAATTGAGCAATTAATGAGAAAGTATAAATAATAATCTTAGGATTACCGTATCAAATTTTTACTTATAAAAAGCAGAAATATTAGAACTTAATAAATCCATAATTTTAAGAGAATTAAAGTGATTATTAGATTCCTATAAAAATGGTTCAGGAGCTGATATTTTATTCTACATCTTATGTAAAATGTTAAATAAATGAATTTTAGTTTTTTGATGATTTGAAGAATAAAGAAGTTATGATGTTATCAAATATTATTTGAATAAAAGGTATAAAATGGACAATACATTAACAACATTTCTTATTACAATTACGATTTTAACAATGGTTCCTGGTGCAGACACTATGATAATGTTTAGAAATACGTTAAGAGGTGGAATCAAAGATGGTTTAACTTCGAATTTTGGGATTAGTTTAGGGTTAATGTTTCATGCAGTTCTTTCTGCTATTGGAATATCTGCAATTCTTTTGTATTCAGTAACTGCCTTTGCGTTACTTAAAACATTGGGTGCAATATATTTATTATGGTTAGGGTTTTCAAATATTAAAATATATTTACAATCAAGGAATAATCAAGAAAAATTAAATGTAAAAACTTCAGAGTTTATATTTGCTCGTTCTATAAAAGAAGGATTCTTATCAAATGCTTTAAATCCTAAAATTGTGATTTTTTATATGGCATTCTTACCTCAGTTTATTGACAATAGTAGTTCTGTTTTATTTCAATCGATTTATTTAGCATTTTTTCATTTTTGTATTTCATTTATTTGGTTAGGTTTTTTATCTTATACAATAATATCTGCAAATGGTTTTATAACAAGACCAAAGGTAAGAGAACGATTAGAATTATTTTCTGGAGTTGTTATGATAGTTTTAGGAATAAAACTTTTACTTGAGAAAAGAGAATAAATTTTCATTTATACATAAATAATGAAATATGAAAAAAAACAAAAATCATTCAAGTAAACTAGCTAGAATTAAATTATTGGAGTGGATTTAATATTGATATTGTACATAATAATTTAGCCTAGTCTATCTTTTTTGAGTCAAGTATTTTTAGATACCTTTAATAAGTATAAAGAGTTTATAAATAAAGCTAATACTATAATCAAACCACCTATAAAAGTACCATTTGAAGGAACTTCTTTTAAAATCAACCAAACAAAAAATGGTGCAGCTACAGATTCTAAAGTCAACAATAAAGTAACTTCACTAGCGGGTAAATGTTGTGTTCCAGCAGAGATAAGAACTCTTGATATAGGAACCACTAAAAGACCTGCTAATAATAAAATCATCAAAGTACTCATATCAATAACAAAACTACTTGCAAGAAAAAAAGATATAGTTGCAGCGATGAAACCTCCAAATGAAATAATTGCAAATCTATTGGCTGCTTTGTGTTTTGAAAGTACTACAAAATATAAAGCGTAAAAATTTGTACAAATAAGTGCATAAATATTACCCATCATGTCACCACTACCTAATTGGGAAAAGAAAATCACACCTAGCCCAAGAAAAATAAAAAAAGATACAATATAAATATTCTTTTTGCTTTTTTCTTTATAAAATAAATATGAATAAAAAGCAGAAAATAAAGGGGAAGAAGCTAGTAAGAAAACAGTGTTTGCAACGGTTGTTGTTTTAATTGCACTAACAAAAAAAATAATTGATATCCCCAATATAAAACCGCACATCAAAATTGGTTTTAGACTTACTTTATATACTGAAATTGTTTTTTTCTTTAATGTTATCAATAAAATAATATTTAAACTTAAAAACATAAAAATACCAATATAAAATGTAAATGTAACTGACTCAATAGAAGTTACTTTCATAAAAACTGTTTCTAGACTCATAAGTAATACTCCTAATATTGTTATCAAAATAGCTTTTAAATGCAAGGTTTTCCTTTGTTTTTAAGAGATTGGTTATATAGTGGACTTTATATTTTTTCTGACTAGTTTATATATATCTTTGAATTATAGAAAATAATAAATATATAAACAAATAAAATTTATTGATTGTTTATATAAATTTATTTGATAAATGATTTGTATACTAATTATTATTTAATTTGATATAATTCTGCATAGTTTATATATCCTTATATTGTATAGTTTATATATTCATTACTTGAGAGTTTATTAAAAAAACAGGAGATATTAAAATGAAGAAAAGTAATTTAATGAATGTGATGGCAGATAAAGTTGGGTTAACAAAACCTATTAAGAGAACGTTATTGACGGTAAGTCTAGCATGCACTGCTTTTACTCATACTGTTCAAGCTGATTTACTTGAAGAGATTAAGGCAAAAGGGGAGATAGTTATTGCTACTGAAGCTCGTTACGCTCCTTTTGAAATGCTTGAAGATGGAAAGATTGTTGGTTATGGTAAAGATATTTTAGATGAAATTTTAAAAGATTTACCAGGAGTAAAGTTAACTCAATTGGATTTGCCTTTTCAAGGAATCTTATCTGGGCTTAGTGCAAAACGTTATGATTTTGTAGCAACAACATTAACGATAAGCAAAAATAGAATGACTAAATATGCCTTTACTTATCCAATTTCAACAGCATCACTTGCTATCTTAAAACGTAAAGGTGATAAGCGTATCACTTCAGCAAAAGATATGGCAGGTATGACTCTTGGGATACAAGGTGGTTCAGAGCAACTAGGTGCAATAAAGATATATGAAAAGGCTGAACTTTCAAAGAAAGGGTATAAAAATATTAAAAAATTTACTGACTATAATGAAGCTTATACCGCTTTAGCATCAAGACGAGTAGACATTGTGCCACAAGCACTACCAAACTTAGCTGCAGTAGTTAAAAAACGTCCAGATATATTTGAGATTGTACAACCCGTTTTTGGTCCTGATGCTTATTATGCTTGGATAGGTAGAAAAGATTCTGAATCAGCTACTTTAGTACAATTTTTTAGTGATGGAATAGAAAAATTACACAAAAGTGGTAAGTTAACGGAACTACAAATGAAATGGTTCGGATTTACAATGGATTTTCCAACGGGATATATACCTACTCCTGCAGATAAGGAACTATAATGAGTCAAGACCAACAACAATTACCTCGATATAGTGGGATTGCTACTTTTATGCGCTGTCCTTATGAAGAATCATTAGAAGGAATTGACATTGGATTGATTGGTGTTCCTTTTGATGGTGGAGTAACTAACCGTACGGGTACAAGACATGGTCCTCGAGAAATTCGGAATCAATCAAGTCTAATGCGATCTGTTAACCAAAGTACAGATATTTCACCTTTTGAATTATGTAAAGTTGCTGATGTTGGTGATGCGTTACCTGAAAGTCCATTTGAGCTTGAACGAAGCCACAGATCTATTCAAGATTTTTTTGAAAAAGTTGTTGAAGCAGGAGTACTCCCAATTTCAGCAGGTGGAGATCATTCCATCAGTCTACCAATTTTACGGGCCCTTGCTAAAAATAGTCCTATCGCATTAGTACATTTTGATGCTCATTGTGATACTGGTGGACACTATTTAGGATCTAAATTTCATCATGGTTCTCCTTTTAGAGTTGCGGTTGAAGAAGGTTTAATTGACCCTAAAAAAACTATTCAAATAGGTATCAGAGGTTCAGTCAATCACAAGGATATTTGGAAATTTAGTCATGATAGTGGTATGAGGGTTATCTATATGGATGAATTTTATGAATTAGGTATTGAAGGTATTTTATCTGAAGTTCACAGTCTAATTGGTAATACACCTACTTATGTTACTTTTGATGTTGATGGTTTAGATCCTGCTTTTGCAGTTGGTACAGGGACACCTGAAGTTGGTGGTTTTACTACATTTGAAGCAATTAAACTGATTCGTGGTTTAACAGGTTTACATATAGTTGGAGGAGATGTTGTTGAAGTTTCACCTCCCTTTGATCCATCTGGTGCAACGGCATTAGTGGGTGCAACTATGATGTTTGAATTACTTTGTGTTACTGCTGAATCATTAGCTAAGCGTAAAGATAGGGTTTAAGATGTTCGATTTTAGTGTTGTATTTGAACATACTGATTCTTTACTAAATGGGCTATGGATGACCACTTGGATATCCTTGCTATCGATTCTTATTGGATTTGTATTTAGTATTTTTTTATGTCTAGGTCGTTTATCTTCTCATGCTTTCATTAATTTTATCTGCCGATTTTATATTAGTGCAATAAGAGGGACGCCTATCCTAGTACAATTGACGATTGTTTTTTATTTTTTACCATATTGGGGAATAAATATACCATCAGTTTTGGCTGCAATTATTGCATTATCAATGAACACAGCAGCATTCCAAGCTGAAATTTTACGTGGGGGATTTCAATCAATCCCACACGGTCAAAAAGAATCAGCTTGGAGCTATGGTTACACAGCTTTTCAATGTTTATATTACATTGAATTACCGCAAGTATTAAGAAAAACACTGCCATCATTAACCAATGAAACGATTGATATCATTAAGAACTCTGCACTTATTTCAACAATAGCAGTAACTGATTTAATGCGAATTACGCAAGTTTATTCATCAACAACCTATCGTCCAATTGAATTTTTTGTTTCAGCAGCGGTATTGTATTTACTCCTTACTTCTTGTATTACAATTTTGGGACGTTATATCGAATCCCGTTTAACAACACATTAGGAGATTATGAAAATGGATTTAAGTCTTTACATTACTTATTGGCCTTTATTACTTAAAGGACTTTTATTTACTCTTTACATTTGCTCAATAGGTATATTTTTGGCTCTTATTGGAGGATTAATACTCTATCGTATTAATAGAATTAATTTGCTTATTACTCGTTTGATTTATTCTATATATTTAAATGTGTTCAGAGGTACTCCTTTGCTTGTTCAAGTTTATTTAGTCTATTATGGTGGTCCATTTATTGGATTAGAATTAACAGCAGAACAGGTGGGTATTTTAGGTCTGAGTTTATATGGTGCAGCTTATTTTACTGAAATATTTCGCTCAGGATTTGAAAGCATTCCTAAAGGACATATTGAGGCAGCAGAAGATTTAGGTTATTCGCGTGCCCAAATTTTGATACATATTCAACTACCACAGATGTTGGGTTTGATTTTACCACCAAGTATTAATCAAACTATCATTTTAATTAAAGAATCTGCAATTCTTTCTATTATTACAGTAGCTGAACTCACAACATCAGCAGTTACCATGGCAACAGAAACATTTAGTATGCTTGAACCTTATGTGTTTTTAGCTGTAGCTTACTGGTGTATTACATTTATTGTCGCAAAAATTGGTTCTTGGTGTGAAAATCGAGCTACTATTCATTTGCAACGCAGCTAATTTAAGAATTCAGAAGGAGTTATAATCATGTCACAACAAAAAGCAATAAAACTTATTAATTTAAAAAAGCACTTTGGCGATAACGAAGTATTAAAAGGAATTAATCTCGATATCAATTATGGAGAAGTGGTTTGTATTATTGGAGGATCGGGATCTGGGAAAAGTACAATGCTTAGATGTATGAACTTCCTTGAACAGTACGATGGAGGTGAGGTATTAATAAATGGGAGACTAATAGGTTATGGTTCGGATTCTTTAGGTAATTTAGAACTATTACCAAGTAATGTTATACAAGAAGATTTAGCAGAAGTTTGTATGGTTTTTCAACAGTTTAATCTATGGCCACATATGAGTGTGATTGAAAATGTTATGTCTCCACTATTACGAGTTAATCGTTTAAGTAAAAAAGAAGCCGAGGAAAGAGCAGTAAAAGTACTTACAAGAGTGGATATGTTACATAAAAAGGATGCTTATCCAGAACAATTATCAGGTGGGCAACAACAACGTGTTGCAATTGCAAGAGCATTAGGTACTGAGCCTAAAATTATGTTATTTGATGAGCCTACTTCAGCACTTGATCCTGAGTTAGTAGGTGAAGTATTAAAAGTAATGCAATCACTTGCTCAAGATGGTATGACTATGGTAATAGTGACACATGAAATGGGATTTGCAGCTAAAGTTTCAGATAAGGTTGTCTTTCTTGCAAATGGTTTAATTGAAGAGCAAGGCAATCCAAAAATACTTTTTAGCCAACCAAAATCAGAAAAATTAAAAAGTTTTTTAAGCACATGGTCTGAACGAAATAGTGGAATTGTATAGTTTTTCCATAATGCGTTATAAACCATTTTTTTAATAACAAAACCATTTGAATAAAGAGAGCAATAACAAAGTATTGTTCTCTTCTACTTCTCTAACTTTACTCATCCATTTTACTCTGTATAATATATATACAACTATATAGTATATAGACCTCACATTATTTTGGTAATATAATATATTATAAAAGACCAAAATTGGATAAACTAAAAATGACAATAAGAGAGATGGATATATTTGTAAACGTTGCAAAATTATTAAAATTAACAAAAGTTTCTGAAAAAATGAATTTAACTCAACCAAGTATTTCTATGGCTATCAAATCAATTGAAGAAGAATTTAATGAAAAGTTGTTCGATAGAATAAGTAAAAAATTAATCATAAATGAAAGGGGTAGAGCATTATATGAAGAAGTTACTCCTATATTATTACAATTAAAAGGATTTGAAGAAAGATTTATCCAGAATAAATTTTCGGGAAATATTAATGTTGCAGCTTCAAACACAATAGGCGCCTATGTTTTAGCTGATGTTCTATATGATTATAAGAAACTATATAAGGATATAAATATTACTCATTTATATCCAGAACCTAATCATATTATCTCTTTGATTAATGAAGGTAAAGTGGACATTGGATTTATTGAATTTGAACTTTTTGATAAAGATATTGTAAAGGAATTACTTTATAAAGATGAACTTATTGTTGTGAGTTCAGATAAATCTCTTATAGAAAAAAGTTTTTATATTGATCAATTATTTGATAAAGAATGGATAGTAAGAGAAATATCTTCAGCAGTTACTCAAACTTTTTTTGATTATTTAGGAGATGTGAAATCAGATCTAAATATCACATTGGCACTTGAACATACAGTATCTATAAAGGAACTACTCATAAAGCATAAAAATGCAATTTCTATTTTACCAGCGAAAAGTGTGGAAACCGAAATTCGTTCTAATAAATTATACAAAATTGATATTATTAATATGAAGTTTGAAAGAAATACGTATATGATTTATCACAAAAATAAATTCAAGAATATTATCTTTGAATCCTTTAGAAAATTTGCATTTGAAAATATTGCTAAATAATAATACTTCGCTTATAAGAGGTTATATATAACTATTGCTTACCTTCAACTCTATTTCTACCATTCTCTTTTGCTTTATATAAAGCATTATCAGCACGTGCAATAACTTTATCTATATTTTCATCATTATTATAGATAGATACTCCAAAGCTTGCACTAAAATTTCCAATGTTTGGAAAATCATATTTGCTAATTATTTTACGAAGTGATTGAGCTAGTTTTATAGTACCCTGAAAATTAGTTTCTGGACATATTATCATAAACTCTTCCCCACCCCAGCGTCCTAAAATATCAACTTTACGTATATTTTCTTTAAGTATTTTGGCAAATTGAATAAGTACTTGATCTCCAACTTGATGACCATAGGTATCATTGACCCTTTTGAAATAATCAATATCTATAATGATGATACCGAAACTTCTTTTGAAGCGATTACTACGATTAAACTCATTATTAAGTGATTCATCAAGTTTTAGCCTGTTGAATAGTCCAGTAAGCTTATCTGTAATGCTAAGGAGCTTGTGCTCATTTAAACGTTGAATCATATGGTTATAACTATCTTTTAATATTAAGAGTTCATTTGTATCTGTCCAATGAAGGTTTAAATCAATAGCTTGAGGAGACTGCACATCCTGTTCACGTATTTTAGTTGTAAACTCTTTCAAAGGTTGTCCTAGATATTTTTTTATAAAATAAAAGATAATAAACCAAAGTGCAATTGTTTTAATGATGGAATTGATTAAAATAAGAATAAAACCATATTTAACCCGATCAAATACCAATTGATTATTAGAGTATAATGTAACTTGACCTAAAGGTATTTTATGATCAAAACTTGTTCCTTGATATTGCAGGGGGAATTCATGTTTAAATAATGTATCAGTACCAAAACCAAACTCTTTTTGTTCCGTTACTCTTCCTGAAGAATCATAATAAGTTATTTCATCTTTTTCATTGAGTACAGTTCCAATTTGTAAATCCATTTTATGATCAAGAGATTCAACTTTAATCCCAACTATTATTGGCAAATTGTACATACCAAGTAAAATAGATTGCAATAATTCATTATTGTAAGTCCAAACTGAGTCTATAATACCTCGATTAAAAGTAGCTGGTAAGGTTTGAATCTCTTTATAAAAATTAATTTTAGTATCTTCATACTCTTTATAAAGTTGAACAACTGTTACCACCACTGCAACTAAAAAATAAAAGCCAAAAATCGTAGTCAATAGATGTAAAGCAATACTTTGGCGAAAACGTTTTAATAGAGAGTTCATAATCAAATTTTTACTTAGATTGCCAGTCTTTAATTCCATATTTGTCTAAAAGAATTTGCAACCGCCCATCTTCTCGCATTTTTATAGTTTCTTCTGAAAGAATCTTAGCATACTCTTTTGAGCTCTTTTTCTTTGGTGAGAAACTAGCAAAAACATCAATAACTGCGTTTGTTACTCCAGAGACTTTTATTAAATCTGCTTTACCCATTTGTGTGATTTTATATTCCAAAACGCTTTTATCTTCAACAATAGTAGTTATTCTGCCACTAATTAACATCTCTAACAATCTTTCTAATGGTTTTTCACCTTTCATTGCTAAAACATTATTTGGTTTTTTATTAAGATACTCCATCACAGTTGGATCAACATAATCATAACCATCAATCACGCCGATCATATTAGCTTGTTTAAGTGATTGGGTTCCTGTATATTTCCAAGAAGAGTTTTTAAGGGTAAAAAAGGTGCTGTTACTTTTTCCAAGTGGAAAATCTGGAAAAATAAAATCAGGTGCTTCTTCTCTAAAACAAGCCATCGTACCATCTAATTTCCCCTCTCGAACCAATTCTAAACCACGAGTATAATTAACCTCTACAAACTCAACTTTATGACCTCTTGCTTTCATAGTTTCAACTAATAAATCACCTAAATAACCAACCTTTCCATCATTTTGTCCTTTCAAACAATCATAAGGACACCATTCATCTGTAGCTATTTTTAACGTATCTGAAAACAAATGTAGTGGAAATAGTATGCTTAAACTAAATACTGCTATACCTACTGTTTTTTTTAAACTTTTCATCTACGTTCCCCTTAATAAATTATTTGAATTCTTCATCAATTTTTAAATCATATTCTATCTTTTTAATATTTAATATTATGTCTTTAATTTCTTTTATCTAAGCTTTGAAATTAAAGTAGTTTTGAAAAAATAACATTTTGGAACAAGTTTTTCATTAGTAAAAATTGCTCTAAAAGTAAGAGTTAAAAAGATATTTTAATGTTAAGTAAAAGAGTTAGGGTATTATATTTTTTAGTTTTTATTAAAAGTTTTTTATATATATTTCTCTGTTTCCTCTACCATTTGTTGACACTGTTGTTAAATAACTTAAACCAAGTTTTTTAATTGTTTTGATTGAAGCTATATTGTCTTTATGTACTAAGGCTAAGACTCTTTTTGCTTTTAACTTATTTTGTATAAAATTAATTTGTGCCTTACCTATTTCTGTTGCATATCCTTTGCCCCAAAACTCTTTTCCTAATATAAACCCAAACTCATAATCTTTCTTTTCTAAGTAATTACATTCTATATTTCCAGCAAGACCAATAATTTTTCCACTAGTCTTTTCTACTAATGTGGATAATCCAAGTTTTTTATCAAAATTACAATTGTTCTTTATAAAATCTCTTGTCTTATCAATATTTAAACCATCACTTCCAAAAGTAAACTTTACAACATCATCATTAGAAAATACTTGTTTATATAAATCATTTGTATCTTGAAGTATTGTAGTTCTTAAAATTAATCTATCTGTTTCCATTATATTCATATGATAATTCCTTTGTATAATTATACAAATATAAGTCTAAAAGGTGGTGCTTTTTGTGTGTTAAACTTGATTAAATAACTATTTAACTATTATATTAATAATAAAAATGATGATAAAGAGTTTATATGGAATTAGTTTATTTATGGGTTGAGGATTATAAAAATATACATAAACAAGGATTTAATTTTTCGCCTAGGTTTGAGTGTGAGTTTAAAGATGAATATGATGATGAAGGAAAATTAAAAGATAATTGTGAATTAATCATAAAAGAAAAAAAAGATTATGTGAGTATCTTTCCTGATAATATAAATGTGACTGCTATTGTTGGTGAAAATGGGAGTGGAAAGAGTAGTATTTTAGAATTATTACCTTATGGTCCAAAATCAACAATAAATGATAATATAGTATTTCTTCTTTTTTATAAGAATGAAGAATATATATTGTTAAATTTAAATACTAAAAAACATATAATTATTCTTAATAATAATTATGAAAAAGTTAATTATACATTATATGCAGATATTGATAATATTGAAAAGAAATATGAACTTAGAACAATAATCTATGATACTGATTTTGCAAAAGAAAATTTTAAAGACAAAGATATACTTAAATTCTTTGATGATTTGACAAATTATGGATTCTCATTTAAAAAAGAGTATCTTGAAAATAACAATAAGATTTTTAATATTGAAAAATATAAACATATTTCAAATTTTTTAATATATATCTTAAGAGATGAATTAATTAGTTTAAATGTTTTTTTTAGACCAATTTATATGAAAATTTCAAATTTAGATATGAGTAATAGTAATTTAAAGATTGATGAAATTATTGAAAGTTTAACTAATGAAGAAATAGATATTGACATAATTAATAAATTAAAAGAAAAAAAAGATTTATTTATTAAATTAAAATATAATCAAAAAATATTTGTAAATAATTTAGATGAAATAAAGATATTTTTTGAATTGGCAATACAAGAGTACTTAGATATTGATTTTTATAATGAAAAAGATATAAGTTTTAGTGAGTTTTCGCAAGGAGAAAGAAATTTCTATAATCATTTTTTACTGTTGATGTATATTAATAAAAATCATTCAAAATCTAAAGGAAAAGAAAATGCTTTTTTTCTAATTGATGAACCAGATACAACTTTACATCCAAATTGGCAGAAAAAGTATGTAAATCAATTATTAAACATTTATAAGAATTATAAAAAAGATATTCACTTGATAATAACATCACATTCTCCATTCATCCTTTCAGATTTACCAAAAGAAAATGTAATTTTCTTAGAAAAAGGAAAACAAGTTTATCCTTTTGAAGATAATCAACAAACTTTTGGAGCAAATATTCATACTTTACTTTCTCATGGATTTTTTATGAAAGATGGACTTATGGGTGAGTTTGCAAAAAATAAGATATCTAAAATATTAAACTTTCTTAATGGTAAAAATAAATTTATCGATATACCAATAAATCAAATAAAGCCTATTATTAAAATAATAGGAGAAGACTTTTTAAGAGAAAAACTTTTAAGAATGTATGATGAAAGATTTCCTATCTCTAAAGAAGAAAAAATAAAACAATTAGAAGAAGAATTAAAGAAGTTAAGAAATGATTAAAATTAATATTAATCAAGAACTTTTGAATAAGCATATTAATCAAACTTATTCAAAATTAAAAGATTTAATTATTGGAATAAATAAGACAGGATTAAATAGCATAGATAAAAATTGTTTAGAATATATTGAGAATAATTTAAAAGATATTTTAAAAGCGAATAATGAACAATTAAAAGTATATATTAATCATTTTAAGAATAATTATGAAAACTCTATAGGAATTGAAAATCAAAAGAAAGAAGATTGGAAGCCTTTGTATAAAATTATAAGAGATGAAATTTTTGAAAAAGAATATAATAATTGGGGAAGTAGAAAAGTTCAATATAATACTTATGAATTTGTAAAGTCCTTAGATTTAAAAACTTGTCCTTATTGTAATAGAAATTATACTTTTACAGTTGATGAAGATAGTGGAAAATTACGACCTGAAATAGACCATTTTTATCCAAAATCAATATATCCTTTTTTAGCTATGAGTTTTTATAACTTAATTCCTAGTTGTCCTATTTGTAATCATACAAAAAGTAGTAAAATTAGTAATGATTTGATTAACCCTTATGATATTAAGGAGAATGATTTTAAATTTACATACAAACCTACTGATATATCTTTTACGCAAATTGATAGTAAAAAATATGATACAAATAGTTTTGAAATAGAATTTAAAAATAGTAATAAAAATATAGAAACTTTTAAACTAGATGAACTATACAAACAACACAAAGATATAGTTATTGATTTACTTATGAAAAAAGCATATTATCCAAAGTCATATATAGAAGAATTAGAAAAAAATTTTGGATTTAGTGAAGATGAAATTTATAGATATTTATTAGGAAACTATCAAAAAGAAGAAGATTTACACAAACGCCCATTATCAAAACTAATCAAAGACATAAGTGAAGAGTTAAACCTAATCTAATTTATTAGGCACTAATCTTTTGTAATTCTAACTTATATCCAATTCCTGAATAGTTAACTATAATATCTTTAGCTGTCTTTTTTCTCAAATCTCTAATCAAAGATTTTAAAGCTGCATTTGTGCATTCGTTGTTCCAAATTTCATACTCTATTTCTTCATAGGTGATAATTCTTCCTTGATTTTGTATTAGTAGATTAAGGAGTAAACTCTCTTTTTTATTTAACACGTATGATTCATTATTTTTGATGATACTTTGAGTTTGGAAGTTAAAGAAGATATTATCAGCTATTTTAAAATTGCTATATATTCTTCTTTCTATGATTTCCATACATTTGTTTAGTGCTTGGATTAAAACTTCTGCTTTAAAAGGTTTTATCAAATACTTTGTAATATAAAGTTCTAATAATTGGCTTAAATATTGATTGTCTTTATTGTTTGATATTACTATAAAAGCAGTTTTTATATCATCTTTTCGTAAGTCACATAAGAACTCAATAATATCTTTATTTTCAAAATTGCTATCTATGATGATTAAGCAAGGAGATTGCTTTATATATTGTGTTTTTGCATCATTTATATTTGTAGCACAACTTACTTTATTTACAGTATGGCTAAGAAGAGAATATAGTTTCTCTTCTTTATATTGATTATCCATTATATAAAGTACAGATAAATCACTTAGTTCCATTTCTTCCCTTATAGTAGTTCTAGTATTTCTTCACTTGTTTGTACATTTGCATAAGCAAAACTAAGTGCTGACATAATTGTCACATGAGCTAGTTTAGCTTCTACTTTTACACCGTTAAACTCTACATCACTTGTAGCACAAGCATCGTGAGCTAAAAAGCAATTATATCCATAATCACTAGCAGCTCTTGTAACTGCATCAATACACATATATGACATTGCTCCAACGATGATAACATTTGTAATATTAGAATCATCCAAAATAGCTTTTAAATTTGTATCTTTAAATGCATTTACATTATGTTTTAAAACTTGTGATTCATTCTCTTTTGGAGTTAAAGATTCATGAATTTTTGAACCATTTGAATTAGGTGTAAAAAATGGAGCTTCTTCACTTTCAAACTCATGTCTTACATGAACTATTTTTATGTCTTTTTCTCTACATTTTGTTAGTATTTTCAGTGCATTGTCTGCTGCTTCTTCTGTTTTATCTAGTTGCCATTTTGCATCTTTGATACTTCCAAAGTAGTCGTTTTGTAAATCTATAATTATTAGTGCTGTATTTTCCATTATCTTTCCTTTTATATTTTAAATTATTGTGATTAAAAGTATATAAATTAATAGAGGGAAAAAAGAAGGATTAGGAAAATTTCTTGATTAAACTATTGAATCTTTTTCCTAAACATCCACGAAGCAAAAAATAGTGATATAAACCCAAGTGCCAACATAGGAAGTATAAGAGAGATAGCCATATCAAAACTTATGTCTTTTAGAAATACACCTTTTAGTAAAACTAGAAAATACTTTAAAGGAATAATATCTGTAAAAGGTACTAACCACTCAGGCATATTCTCAACAGGTGTTGCAAATCCTGACATCAAAATAAAAGGAACCATTATGACAAATGCTCCTAAAATACCTTGTTGTTGTGTTGATGATAGTGAAGAGATAAAAAGTCCAATTCCTACCATTGAAAATAAAAAAGAGATCAATCCTATATAAAGAATAAGAAGTGAGCCTACAAAAGGGACTTTAAAAAAGACAATTGCTACAAAAAATATAAAACTAGCTTCAACAATACTTATCAAAAGAGGTGGAATAGTCTTTCCAATGATTAATAGAGTTGAAGAAAGAGGAGAAACTAAAAGTTGTTCAAACGTACCAAGTTCTCGCTCTCTCGCAACTGATAATGATGTTAATAAAAGTGCAATTAGCATTGATAAGCTTCCCATTAGATTTGGAAGTATCCACCAAAAGTTATCAAGGTTTGGGTTGTATAAGTTTCTTGAAATGATTGTATTATCAGTAGATGTACTAACTACAACTTTTTGTATAGCTGATTGAACATATTTTTGTGCTATTTGTGAGCTGTTTGATTTTCTTCCATCTGCAATTATTTGTATCGATACATTTTCGTTTTTTAGTATTTTCTTTGCAAAATTTTGTGGAATATAAATAGCTATTAAAGCTTTTTGAGAATCTATATATTCTTTTAATTGTTCTTCACTAGAAAGTCTATAAATGTTTGTAAAGGAATCACTGTATTCAAGTGTTCTTACTATCTCTTGGCTTTTTAGACTGTTATCTCTATCAAGAACTGCAATATCTATATTTTTAACTTCTAGTGTTACTGCAAATGAAAAAAGTAAAAGTTGTACTAGTGGTGGAACTATGATAATCATTCTAGATTTTTTATCGCTCCAAATAGCTAAAAATTCTTTTTTCATCAAAGCTAATAATTGAAAAATCCAAACCATTAGTCCAACCTTTTTTTTGTGATTTTAACGATTACTGAAAAGATGACTGTACCTACTATTAACATAGCAATTACATTAGGAAGAATCACTTCATAAATATCACCACTTAAAAATATACATTGTAATATCACTATATAATAACTAGCAGGAATAATATGAGTTATATATTGAAGCCATATAGGCATACTACTAATTTGGAATATAAACCCTGATAATAACAGTGCAGGTAAAAACCCAACTATCAGTGCAGCTTGTGCAGCTACAAATTGATTCTTAGCCAAAGTTGAAATCAAAAGTCCAAGACCAAGTGCTGGAAAAAGATACAATGCTGAGGTAAGAAAAAGCAAGAAAAATGAGCCAATAAATGGTATTTCAAACCATAAAATAGCAATAGCCACACAGATAATCATAGACATCATTCCAAGTATGAAGTAGGGTAGGAGTTTTCCTAAAAGTAATTCCATTATAGTAATAGGAGTTGACATAATAGCTTCCATCGTTCCTCGCTCCCATTCTCTAGCAACCACAAGAGCTGTTAATAAAGTACCAATAAGTGTTAAAATAATAGCTATAGAACCAGGTAATAAAAAGTAAGAGCTAAGAAGAGGTGAATTAAACCAATATCTTGTTTGTATCTCAAATGAAGATTGCGTAGATTTTTTATCAAAACCTTCTTGAACAAGCCAATTACTCCAAACTCCACTAGTATATTTTTGAACAAAACCTGCTACATTTGGCTCAGTTCCATCTGATAAAATTTGTATTTTTGTGTTTTGTGTTTCTAAATCTTTCTCAAAAGTTGAAGGAATAACGATAATAGCTCGTATTAATCCTCTTTGTAGTTTATCTTGAAAATCTATTCTATTATTTGTTACTTGGACATTGAAACTTTCAGAGTTTCTAAAGGCATCTACTAGACTTAGTGTATTTTTTGAAGATTTTTCAACCACGATTCCTACGGGTATATTTTTTGAATCAAGCGATATTGCATATCCCATTAAAAAAAGCAAAATCAATGGTAAAACCAAAGCTATAAGTATAGAGCTTGGATCTCGTATTATTTGATAAGATTCTTTTATGAAAAGAGCTTTAAATCTTCTAATTTTGAACATCATCACTTCTTTTTATTAGTTCTATAAAAGCTTCTTGCATTGTGGCTTTTGGAGATATTTTTAAAATAAGCTCCTGTGGTGGATCAATTGCAATTGCTTTTCCTTTATATATCAAAGCAATTTCATCACAGTATTCAGCTTCTTGCATAAAGTGAGTGGTAACCATGATAGTCATTCCTTTTTGTACCATTGCATAGATATGATTCCAAAACTCTCTTCTAGTTACGGGGTCAACACCACTTGTTGGCTCATCCAAGAAAAGTACAGCAGGATCGTGCATAATGGCACAAGCTAAAGATAATCTTTGTTTAAATCCAAGTGGTAAATCTTTTGCTTGTTTATTTTTAAATTTAGAAAGTTCAAATATTTCCAACATATTGTTTATTTTTCTTTTCTTTTTCGCTCCAATAAGTCCGTAAATTCCTGCATAAAATTTAAGATTTTCATAGACACTTATATCTGAATAAAGTGAAAACTTTTGAGACATATATCCTATTTTCCATCGAGCTTTTAGTGAAGATTCCATAAAGTTATAGCCTAATACTTTGGCTTCTCCACTTGTTGGTTTTAATAAGCCACAAAGCATTTTAAAAGTAGTTGATTTTCCTGCTCCATTTGGTCCTAAAAATCCAAATATTTGACCCTTTTTAATATTAAAACTAATATTATCAGTAGCTGTAAAATCACCAAATTTTTTAGTTAGATTTTTCACTTCTATTATATTTTCTTCGTCTGTATTTATAAACTCTATTTGCTCTGCTAATTTTGAAATACCATTAAAATCAGCTTTTAAAATATTCATAAAACCATCTTCAAAAGTAGGAATAGATTTTTTATATTCACAATTTGAAGCTTTTATATCTTCTAAAGGAGGTAATTGTTTACTTTCATCTGTGATGATTTTAATATTATTTCCTAAAATCAAACCATCTTTTATATAATCATACTGAAGCGCTAATTGCAGTGTTTTTCTTTTGTCTTTTATATCTCCAACAATATCAAATACTTTATCAGCCATTTTATTTTTCAAAATATCAGGATTTCCAAAAAAAAGAATATCTCCTTCATTTAGAAGTATAACTTCATCACAAAGTTCTGCTTCATCCAAATACGCAGTACTCCATAAAACTGTCACATTTTCTTTTGTAAGATTTTCAACCATAGACCAAAGCTCTTTTCTAGAAATTGGGTCAACTCCAACTCCTGGTTCATCTAGAAGTAAAATCTTTGGTTTTTTAATCAATGCACTAGCAAGTCCTAATTTTTGTTTCATTCCACCTGACAAGTTTTTTGCTAAGAAGTTTTTAAAGTCATAAAGTGAAGTAAACTGCAATAACTCATTTATTCTATTTTCAAGATTTTCTAAAGGAATTGATTGTAAGTTTGCAAATAATCTTAAATTTTCTTCTACAGTTAAATCTTCATACAATCCAAATTTTTGAGGCATATAACCTATTTGCTCTTGTATTATTTGGATATTTGATTCTAAATCTAAGTCCATAAGTTGGACTTCTTTGGCCTCAAAAGTTAAAAGTCCACTTAGTATTCTCAAAAGTGTAGTTTTACCTGCACCATCTGGACCTACAACTCCTGTTATTTTATTAGGCTGTATTTCAAAAGATATATTATTTAATGCCTTTTGTTTTGAAAATTCTTTTGTAAGATTTTTTACAGAAAGTATTGACATTTTATTTACAAATCAAGTTCTGGAAAACTTATAGTTACAGGCATTCCTTGTTTTAAATCATTATCAACATTTTTTAAAACTATTCGAAATCTGTAAACTAAGTCTGTTCGTAAATCTTCTGTTTGTACTGTTTTTGGAGTGAATTCTGCAAGAGGAGATATAAAACTAACTACTCCTTCATAACTTTTATTACTATCTGTAGAAATACTAGCCTTCATTCCAGCTTTTACAATTCCTAGGTATTTCTCAGAGATATAACTACGAACCCAATATTCATCACTTTTTGCAACTTCAACTATAGTTTGCGAAGCATTTACAATAGAGCCAACTTCATAAACTTTTGTTATAATTGTTCCATCAACGGGTGAATATAAAACTGTATCATCAAGATTTATTTGTAATATATTTCTTTGTGCTTTTAATGATTCTAAAGTAGCTTTAGCAGATAAAATATCTTCTATTTCATATCCATTTTGAAGTAAGTTCAATGAACTCTTTGCATAATCATATTGTGCTTTTAAATTAAGTGCAGAAGCTTTTGTATTATCATAGGATTGTGTAGATATAGAGTTTGATTTTAAAAGTTTTTGAGCTCTTTTAAAATCTTTATTTGTTTTATCTAAATTTGCCTTTACTTGCGAGAGTTGGGCTTTAGCTTTTTCTATTTCTTCGCTTCTATAACCTTTTTCTAACTTTTGTATTTGTATTTCTTGAAGCTTTATTTGCGCATTTATTTGATTTAAATTTTCTTTGAAAATAGAGTTTTCAATTGTGGCAATAACATCACCTTTTTTTAAGTCTTGACCTTCATCAAAATCTAAAGTATCAAGTCTTCCTGAAACTCTAAATGCTAAAGAAACAGTTCTAACATCAACGTTACCATAAAATTTTACTTCTTTTTCTTCATTAAAACAAGCTGTAAAAAAAAGAATACAAAAAGGTAAAAGTAAATATATTTTTTTCATAAAGAACCTTAAATAAGCTATTTAACATAAGTTAATATAATACATTAAAGATAATAAATTTGTAATTAACATAAATATTTTTTATTCCTAGTGTAATCAAATTTTAGATATTATATTAATAATTAATACAATAGTTTAAAGGGTCATTATAAAATGAATAATAATTTTAGATTAAAACAATTATCAAATAATACCTTTGAGTTAACTCTTTTTAATATTTGGAATAATGAAACACTTGTTGAAAATATTAAAGAATTAAATAAATTAAATATATCAAAAAGTTCAAAACTTATTATAGATTTTGGAAATGTAAAGGAGTGTAATTCTAATGCTCTTATATATTTAATCTCTTTTTTCAAAACTTTTAAGAACGAAAATATATCTGTACAAAATTTGTTAGATAATGAAAATAAATATAGATTTTATGAAAAACATTATCAAGATAATGATTTTGTAATTGAAGAAAAAAATTATTTTATTGAAAATATTGGGAAAAAAACATATCAATTTTATCTTGGATCTTTAGATTTTATAAAATTTCTAGGAAAAGTATTTTATTTTTTTATTTATTCCTTGTTAAATCCTAAAAAGATGAGAATAAAAGCAATGTTTAAATATATAGATACATCAGCTATAAATGCTTTATTTATTGTGGGAATTACATCTTTTTTAGTTGGTGTAGTTATAGCTTATCAAGGTGCAGTTCAACTTGAAAAGTTTGGTGCAAATATTTTTATAGTTGAGATGATTTCAATTACAATGTTTCGAGAAATTGCCCCTTTATTAACAGCCATTGTAATTGCTGGGAGGAGTGCTAGTTCTTATACTGCCGAAATTGGAGCTATGAAAATAACAGATGAAATTGATGCTATGCGTACAATGAATTTTGAACCAATTTTATTCTTAACTCTTCCTAGAATTTTTGCCCTAGTTATTTCTTTACCTTTATTAGTATTTTTTGCAGATATTGTTGGTTTATTTGGCGGTATGCTTATATCTTATATCGATTTAGATATTACATTTTTAGAGTTTATTAATAGAGTAGGCCAAGAAGTTCCTTTGAAGCATTTTTTATTAGGAATATTTAAATCAGTATTCTTTGGAATGGCAATTGCTTTAATTGGGTGTTATAGAGGGTTTCAAGTTGAGAATAATACTACAAGTATAGGTAAGTTTACTACTATGAGTGTTGTAAATGGAATCTTTGTTGTAATTTTTTTAGATGCCATTTTCTCAATAATTTTTACAGAAATTGGAATATAATGGAAATTATTAAAATAGAAAACTTATCAACAGCTTTTGGCAAAAATATTGTTCATAATAATATTTCATTTTCAATAAATGAAAAAGAAATATTTGGAATTTTAGGTGGAAGTGGCTCAGGGAAAACAGTATTAATAAAACAAATAGTAATGTTAAATGAAATTCAAAAAGGAACTATTAAGATATTTGATAAAGATATATCAAATTTAACTTTAAAAGAGAGTCAAATAATAAAACAACAATTTTCATATCTTTTTCAATTTGGAGCATTATATTCTTTTTTAAATGTAATTGAGAATATTAGTGTTATGTTAAAAGAATATACAAATTTACCAATGGATTTAATAGAAAAAATAGCTTATACCAATTTAGAAATAGTTGGACTTCCTAAAAATTGTGCAAAACTTTATCCTTCTGAATTAAGTGGAGGAATGAAAAAAAGAGTAGCACTTGCAAGAAGTCTTGCCCTAGAGCCTAAGATATTATTTTTGGATGAACCTACAAGTGGTTTAGACCCAGCAAGTACGGAAAAAATAAACGAATTGATAAATTATTTAAGAGATGTTTTAAATATTACAATTGTAGTGATAACTCATGATTTAGAAACTATAAAAACAGTTTTAGATAGATTTATAATATTAAAAAAAGACATTATATTTGATGGTAATATATCAGATGCACTTAAATCAGATAATGAGTTTATAAAAGATTTTTTAACAAATAAAAAGGCTAAATAGATGGATACTAAAATAAATTTTTTTAAAATAGGTATATTTATAGTAATTTTTACATTGTTACTTCTAGGAATTGTTTTTTGGCTAGGGAAATATGGCTTTGAAAAGAAAAAATATGATGATTATTCTATATATTTTAAAGAGTCAATTTCTGGATTGAATATTGGTTCTGCTATTAAATATAAAGGATTTGAAGTAGGAAAGGTAAATGAAATAAAAATAAATCCGGAAAATTCAGAAGAAATAGAACTTGACATTGAGATAAAAAAGGGAACGCCTATTAAAGAAGATAATTATGCAATATTGGGAAGCTTAGGAATTACTGGACTCAAATATATTGAGTTAAAAGGTGGAACAAATAATTCTGCTTTATTAAAAGCAAATGAAGAGGGTAAGAAAGTAATACCTTCTAAGCCATCGGCTTTAGCAACTTTATTTGATTCAACAGAAGATATTACAACTGAATTTATGATAGTTTTAAATCAAATTAAAAAAGTAATAAATGATGAAAATATAGAAGCATTTTCTAAATTTCTAACTTCAAGTGAACGAAGTATGTCAAATATAGATCAAATAAGTTCTTATTTAGTAGATGGTGAAAAAAGAATTGATGATTTATTAAAAAAGCTTTCTAATTTAACAGATGTAAGTAGTAAATCGTTTACAGATATAAATAAAAGTGCAAATAGTTTTAAAGAATTTTCTAATGAATTCTTAAAACAATTACAAGAAGGTTCATTTAATATAAAAGAATTATCGCAAGAGAGTCTTAATAAAATAAATAAGGTCTTAGATAATTTGGATGATACTTTAACTCAAGGTCAAAAATTAATTGATGATTTAGAGGAGAGTCCAAGTGATATACTTTTTAAACAAAAAAATATAAAATATGGACCAGGAGAAAAAGATGAAAAATAGTGTTAGTTTTTTTATTTGTTTTTTTATAAGTATTATTGTTTCTGGATGTACTTTAAAACAAGATGTATTACCTACTAATTTATATTCTATTGATTTTAAAGTAAATAAAAATACTTTTTCTACTAATTCAAAATCAATATATGTAGAAATACCTAAAGTAAATAAAAACTTTAATTCTAGAAAAATATTTTATTCTACTAAGCCATATTTATTTGAAAAATATGCAATAAATAAATGGATAAATTCTCCAAGTTATATGATTCATAATAATTTAACTCAAGGAATAATTGACAGTAATATTTTTAATATTGTGTTACAAGAAAAAGCAAATATTGATTTTGATTATATTTTAAAAACAAATGTTATAAATCTTTATAATAGTATTGAAAATGAAAAATCTTATGCAATTGTTAAAGTGAGATTTATTTTAGTATCAGGTAAAAAATTAGTAAAAACTTTTACTTATAATAAAAGAATTCTTTCACAAAAAAATAATCCTTATGGTTTTGTTTTATCTACAAATAAGGCTTTTGAAGAAATTATAAATGATTTATCTTTCCAACTTAGTGAAATAAAATAGATTTCAATCACAATCTTTTTGCAAAAATTGGTGCTATATTCATAACAATAAAAAGTCTTACAATATGATGTAAAGTGATATAAGGAATATTTGCAGCAACTAGTATTGCAATTAGATTTATTTCTGCTTGTCCACCAGGTGAAAAAGCTAATAAAATTGAAAGTAAAGGAAAATCAAAACTAAAGTATACAATAGTGATAAATGTGCTTGAAATTATTGCAAGAATTACAAAATGTCCTAGTGTTGCTATTAGTGTTTTTATTATGGTTTCTAGTTTGACACCTTTAAAAGTAAAGCCAATAATCGTTCCAAATACTACTTGTACAAATTTTAATAATTCATCAGGAATAGTAGTATGCATATATCCACTAGCATGAATTAAAATACTTAATATCATAGGTCCTATTAGATATGCTGCTGATATATGAAGTTTTTTTGCACTTATTGCACCTATATATCCTATTATTATCAAAATAGCTAATTCGCTTATATTTACATTTGCAATTGGGGTTGTTAAAACTTTATTTCCACTAATATCAATATTAAAAATATATTGGATTATAAAAGGTAAGCTTATGACTATAAATAAGAGTCTTGAAGATTGTACCAAAGTGATTTTGGATATATCTGCTTTTATCTCTTCTCCTATTATTACCATTTCTATAACACCACCTGGCATTGAACTTAAAAATGAGGTTTTTTTATCAAAGTTTAGAACTTTTTGATAATAATACATTCCACAAATAATAGTGATAATTGTAAAAGGAATAACAAGTATTAAACTAAAAATATATACATCAATAAACTGTAGTATTTCGGGTGTAAAAGCTCCACCGATTGTAAGTCCTATCAAAATCCTAGCAGGTGATGAAAATGGTTTTGGAGTTTTTGTAGGAAGATTATCAAATCTCATTAGAATTGATGAAGCAAATATAGCACCCAAAAGCCAAGGCAAAGGTAGAGATAAATAAATAAAAAGTACAGAACCTATACTAGATATTAAAAGAGTAAATATCATTTTTGAAAAAGATTTAATCATCATTTATTCAACTTCATCAAAAGCACGTTGGATTGCTAGTATATTTGCATCAATAAGATTTTTTGGTAAAGATTTTAATACGCTTTTCATAGTATTTTTAAAATACTCTATTTCACTTATTTTACTTACTTTTATAAAAGCACCAAGCATTGGGGTACTAGGAATTTTTTTACCAATAGTATCTTTTGCTATTTGGAAACAATCTAATACAAATACACGTTCTTGAATACTTTGAAGTTTTGGGATATTTGTAATTAGTTTTTCTTTACTAATAGAGCTTGTAATAATATATTTAGTTTTATTTGTACAATTTGCTGTTATATCATCTGTGTATATTAAATTAGTGTCAAGTACAAATACATAATCAGGTTCCATATACTTCTCGTGATTTGAAATTGTTTTATCATCAATTCTATTATAAGCAGTCATAGAAGAAC
The DNA here is from genome assembly GCF_003667345.1 of Poseidonibacter antarcticus. Classification (NCBI taxonomy): domain Bacteria; kingdom Pseudomonadati; phylum Campylobacterota; class Epsilonproteobacteria; order Campylobacterales; family Arcobacteraceae; genus Poseidonibacter; species Poseidonibacter antarcticus. The sequence goes on along the minus strand of NZ_RCWF01000005.1, from coordinate 34,252 downwards.
CTCTTTTGGCAGAAGTATAATAAGCGAATGATTGTACTTGTTTACCAGTTTTAGCAAGTACAGTAGCTAAGCTTTTTGCTGCTGTAACTGCTCCTTGACCTGTTTTACTATGCCATCTGATTTCTAACATAGAGGCTCCTTAAAATTAGTTTTACACTTCTTTTATAAACTTAACTGCTTCTAGTGCATTGTTTTGAATAAAGTTTGTGTATGTAGATAATTCTTCTTTTTCCCCATAACCACAAAGAACGCCAATTGAATTAACTTTTGCATCTTTTGCTGCTATTAAATCAAGTTTTGTATCTCCTATCATCCAAACTTTATATTCATTATTATTGTAATTCATTTTTTCTAAAGTAGTTAATATTGGTTCAGGGTGCGGTTTTGGGTTTTCAACATTTTCACGTCCTGTAACAATTTCAAAATATTCTAGCATTTCAAAATGTTTTAATAATGGAATAGTGTATAGTCTAGTTTTAGTTGTAACTACAGAAACACGTGCAAAACTAGCGGCTAATTTTACAGCTTCTAGAGCATTTGGAAGTAGAGTAGTTTTTATTGTAGAAATTTTTCTATATCTATGTTTATATGAACTTACAAAATCCCAAACTCTTTCTTTTGGAATTCCTAGATTCTCATACATAATATCAAGAGGATAACCAATAAGTGCTTTTATATCTTCTTGTGATCCTGTAAAGTTATATTCCATCTCTTTAAAAGAGTGGTAGAATGTAGATAAAATTGCATCTGTTGAGTCTATTAATGTTCCATCTAAATCAAATAATATAATATTTTTTTTCAAGTATTTCCTTTTGTAATTTTAAAATTATGGTTTTATCCAATCTTTTTGATTATAGGTAATTCCTATAAAAGAAGGTTTGATATTTTGTATATCTTTATTTACAACTGTTATAGAGTTTGGTATATAAAGAAATAAATATGGAATATCATCTGTGATTTTTTTGAATATATCTTTATATATATTGCTTAATTCTTTTCTATCAACTGTTGTTGAGCCTTTTTCTATTAGCTTATCAACTTCTGGATTTGAATATCCAACAAGATTAAAACTTCCGATTTTATCTGATTTTGAGTGCCATAAAGGATAAGCATCAGGCATTAAAGATAAAGACCAACCTAATAGTATCGCTTCGTACTTTCTTGGATGAACAATGGTATTTAAATATGCCTGCCATTCCATTACTCTTATTTTCATATGAATATCTGCTTTTGCTAATTGATATTGTAGTATTTGAGCTGCATTTATTCTTGTATCATTTCCTGTATTTGTAATAATCTCAAAAGTAAAGGGATTATTTTTATCATAGCCTAATTCTTTTAATAGTTTTTTAGCTTTTGGTATATTTTGTGTTATTTGTTTTACTTCATCATTATAAGCAAAACTTCCTGGTAAAAATGGACCATTACATACTTTCCCATGTCCGAAAAATAAAATATCAACTAATTCTTGTCTATTAATAGCTAGTGATAATGCTTGTCTAACTCTAATATCTTTAAACTTTTCATTTTTTAGATTTAATCCTACATAAGAGTATGAAAAACTAGGTTTTTCAATAATTTCAAATGATTCTTTGAATTTTTCATCTATTTGTCTATCGATTTGAAGTGGAGTTAATCCTGCTAAATCAAGTCTTTTTTGTTTTAAAAATAAGAAAGATGTATTTGAATCTGGTATAAATTTATATAGTATCTCATCAATTTTAGGTCGACCTTGAAAATAGTTATCATTTGCTATTAATTTTATGTCTTGTCCTACTTTAAAACTATTTAAAACATAAGAACCTGTTCCAATTGGATTTTTATTAAAAGAGCTTGTCATTAAATTTTTGTCATCTTTTAATATATGATAAGGCAAAATTCCAACCATCCATATTTCAAGTGCTTTAAAATATGCTTTTTTGTAAATAACTTCAATAGTATAATCATCAAGTGCTTTTACGCTTTGTACTTCTTTATAGTTAGATTTGATTGAGTTAAAGACTTTAGGATCAATTATTTTTTTGTATGTAAAAACAACATCTTTTGCAGTAAATTCTACTCCATCATGCCATTTTACATTTCTTTTTAATTTTATAAGTAATTTTGTTTTTGTTTCAAAAGTATATGATGAGGCTAAATCAACTGTAGGGTTACCATTTTTATCATATTTAAATAATCCATTAAAAAGCCAATCTGCAATTTCAGAACTTGCTGAATCATTAGCTAGAATAGGATTTAATCTACTTGGACTTGAACTCATTGATAAGTTTAAGGTACTAGCTTGTATATATGTAAAGATAATAAAGAGTATTGTTAAGAATTTCATTGGGTATTGTATAGTTTTTTTATATAAAATTGCATAAAAAAAGGAAGCAATAAATATTGCTTCCTTTTTGAAAATACAAAGATATAAAATCTTTGAAAAATTGAATCTATCTTTTTGAGAATTGACCGCTTTTTCTTGCTTTTCTTCTTCCGTATTTTTTTCTTTCAACTGATCTAGCATCTCTTGTTAATAAACCATAAGGTTTTAACACAGCTCTAAAGTGCTCATCATAAGCTACTAAAGCTCTAGAAATACCATGTCTAACAGCATCAGCTTGAGCAGAGTAACCTCCACCAAGAGTTTTAACAACGATATTTACAGAAGTTTCTTGTTTAGTTACTTCTAATGGTTGCATAACTCTTTTTTTAATTGCTTCGTGTCCACCTAACCATGCGTCTAAAGACTGACCATTGATTGTTAATTCTCCAGTACCAACTTCTAACCATACTTTAGATATAGATGTTTTTCTTCTTCCTGTTGCATAAACTTTAGCCATTAGTCTTATCCTTTAATTTGCGCAGTATGTGGGTGATCTGAACCTGCATATACTTTTAATTTTTTTAACATATTTTTCCCAAGAGTAGTCTTTGGAAGCATCCCTCTAGTTGATAGTTTGTATAATTTTTCAGGATTATTTTCAAACATATCAGACATTTTATGAGTTTTTGTACTACCAAAATACCCTGAGTGAGTGAAATAGTTTTTAGTTTCTAGTTTATTACCAGAAAATTTTGCTTTAGAAGCATTTATGATTACAACGTAATCTCCACAATCAACATGAGGTGTATAGTAAGGCTTATTCTTACCTCTTAAGATAGTCGCAACTTCCGTGATTATTCTTCCGAATACTTTATCAGTTGCATCGATTACTATCCAATCTCTTTCGATTTCGTTAGCTTTTGCCATTTGAGTAAATTTCATTTATTTTCTCCGCTTTTATTAATGAGGTGGAATAATAGTGTAGTAATACTTAAATAAACCTTAATTTAAGTATTATTTAATATTTTATTATAAATTCAGAACCTTTATTGAATTCTGAGTTTATAATTAACGTAAAATTATGTAATGAAAGTATGGCTTGAACAATAAATAGACCTAATCCTAAAGAGTTATTCCACCCATTATTAGAAACTCTATAAAATTTATTTCTAATTTTTTCTAATTCTGCTTCTTCTATTCCTATTCCCTTATCTCTAATAATAATAGAGTCATTGGTAAGTTCGATATTTATTTCATCATCAGAATATTTTAATGCATTTTCAATTAAGTTTGAAATAGCCATTGAAATTAATGTTTCATCAACTTTAAAACTGATGTCCTCACCTATAATTAAAATTTCTCTATTTTTATATTTATCTTCTAAGTCTGGGATTATATCATGAAGTATTTTTTTTATTGAACAAGGAAGAAGGATTAATTCTTGTTTACCTTCTTCAAGTTTTAGAGTTAGTCTTAATTTATCAATAATATGTGACATTTTATTTGCATTTATATGAATCTTTTTTAGAAATTTCTCTTTCATTAAAAGTGGCATTTCATTATCATTTAAAATAGTTTCAGTATATCCTGAAATAATTGCAATAGGATTTTTGAATTCATGTGATAAAGCAGATATTATTTCATCTTTTTGTCTATTAGCAATTTTTAATTTTGCTGTTTGTTTTGCTTTTTGTTTCTCTTTTTTCGATAGTTTTAAAGCAACTTTGTTTAGTAGTCTAGTAATTTTATAAAATTCAACTGTATATCTTGTATCTAAGCTATACGTAGGCCTTTTATTTGATAATTCTGTTAAAAAATTTAGGATTGAATCTGTTTCTTTTTGAATTCTTTTACTAATAAAGTAGCTCACTGAAAAACCAATAATGAGGAAAAATGTAATAAAAGCAAAGATTTGAACAGTGAGTTTTAGAAAATTATCCGTTATTCTATCAGTATAATCTGCCATTCTTATAAAGTACATTTGTTTATTTATAGTAACTTTTTTAGCAACATATAAGAGTTCTTTATTAAGAGTATTTGAATAACGCATTACTTGACCAATACCGAATTTATTTGCTTCTAAGATTTCTTCTCTATCTAAATGATTTTTCATTAAATCTTTATCATTATCAGTCTCTGCTATGATATTACCTTTTTCATCGATAATAGTAATTCGAAGGCTTATATGTTCTTTTAAATCTTTTATAATTGTGCTTATATCTTTTAAATCTTTTAATACAATTGAAAAAGCATCTATATTTTGTACAAGGTTTTTTTCTATTTGACCAATATAAATATTTTTCGACCAATAATAAGTAATAATGGTAAGACTTGTAAATAATCCTAAAAATATTAAAATAAAAGTTCTTAAAAATAATTGATGAATTTTTAGCAAAATATGTAACCTTCTCCTCTTACAGATTTAATATAATCTTTTTTTGATTCTGGGTCTATTTTCGCTTTTAATCTTTTAATTGCAACATTTACTGTTTTTACTTTTTTATCAAAAGAATCTTCCCAAACGGTATTTAATAAATGCTCTCTTGACATCAAGATATCTTTGTTTTTTATAAACTCTAAAAATAGGTCGTGTTCTAAGTGGGTTAAATCTATTTCTTTGTCTTCTATATAAAACTTTTTATTATTTGCTTTGTAAATAATATCTTTAATTTTGATAATATTAACTTCTTTAGAAGTTCTTTTTATTACAGCTTTTACTCTTGCTGTTAATTCTTTTAGGTTAAATGGTTTAGTTATATAATCATCAGCGTGAGCTTCAAACCCATCAAGAATATCTTCATCTTTATCTTTTGCAGTTACATAAATAATAGGATTATTATAACCTTCTTCTTTTATTTGATTTACAAAGCTAGTTCCTTCTTTTCCAGGAAGGTTCCTATCCATTAATATTAGACTTATATCTTCCTCATCTAAAACTTTTTTTAAAGTTTTATCAACATTTAAAAAGCCAATTGTATCAAAACCCTCTTTTTGGAGAGTATATTCTAGTAATTCCAAGATATCTTCTTCATCTTCTACTATAAGTATTAATTTATCTTCCATTATTCATCAACTTTTTATCATCTTTAACTTTTTTGTTTTCTCTATCATCTTCGTATTCTATGATAGTATCTCTAGATACTTTTATAACACCAGGTGAGAATTTAATAGCAAGAATCCTAAATACAAAAAATACAGATATTACCATTAACAAAAAACTTATATCAAAATAGTCTTTGTGGACATGAGTTGTTAATATAATTACATCTCTAATTAAGAAGATAATAAAAATATCAATAACAAATCTAAGTCTAAGTTTTTGATTTTTAATGAAATCTGAAATCATTTTCACGACTTCCATAATAACTATAAATTCTAACATAAGAATAATAGCTTTATAAAAATCGTGACCTGTAAGTAATATAGTTACAAATATAATTGTAGCAGCAAGTACTTCAAAATTTGAACTAAAGTATGTTTTTATTTTAATTAGTGCTTTTTTCATACATTAATTATAACACAAATTATGATTGTATTATATCCCCACCAATTTGAGCAAAAAGTGCTAAACTTGCAATTGATGATGCTCTATCTGATGTTCTTTCTAATTTTCTAAGACTACTTAAAATATCAAAATATTCTTTTGAAAGTTCAAGATTCTTTGTTATTAGTTTTAAAATATTTTTTTCAACCATAGCATATAAATCATCTGCCTTACTCTCTTCAACAATTACTCTTTGATATTTATCTTCTGTATGTTTATCATTTGTTTCTTCAATCATTGATATTGATGTTCTTAATGCTAAAAGTGAAGATTTATGTAATGGAATAGTATATTCTAAAATAGTACTTGTATCTAAATCATCTGAGAATGCTTTTCTAAATATTTTTATAAAACCTTTTACATTTCCTGCTGCTCTTACTAATTCATTTGTAATTTTTAAATAAGAAACCATTTCTCTTAAATCTTTTGCTTCTGGTGAATATAAAGCTAAAGTTGTAACAATCAAATTATCAATTTCATTTGATTTATTTGATAACTTTTTAACTGATAAATCAATATCTTTTAAAGCTGAAATATCATCACTTTTTAATATTGTTAATGATATTTCTAGTGCATCAACTACATTATTACCAATTAACAATACTTCGTCTTTAATATTATCTCTTTTTTCTTCGTAAGTTTTTAACATTATCCAAATCTCCCTGTAATATAATCTTCTGTTTTTTTATTTGAAGGATTAACAAAAATAGTTTCTGTTTCATCATATTCAATCAATTTTCCAAGATGGAAAAATGCTGTATAATCTGCAACACGTGCAGCTTGTTGCATATTGTGTGTTACTGTAATAATCGTATAATCTTTTTTTAATTCAAGCATTAATGCTTCAATTTTTTCTGTTGAAATTGGATCTAGTGCTGATGTTGGCTCATCCATTAAAATAACTTCTGGTTTAACAGCAATTGTTCTTGCAATACATAATCTTTGTTGTTGTCCACCTGAAAGTGAAGTCCCTGGATCATTTAATTTATCTTTTACTTCATCCCATAAACCTGATTTTCTTAAAGATAATTCAACTAATTCATCACACTCTTTACCTTTTGGAACAATTCCATGTTTAATTGGGGCATAAGCAACATTGTCATAAATAGATTTAGGAAAAGGATTTGGTTGTTGAAATACCATACCTATTCTTTTTCTTACACTAACTTCATCAATATCTTTATCATAAATATTTCTATTTTCAATTATAACTGAACCATCAATTTTAACAATTGAGATTAAATCATTCATTCTATTTAGACATCTTAAAAATGTCGATTTTCCACATCCAGAAGGTCCTATTAACGCTGTGATTTTATGTTCATATATATCTACATTAATTCCATGTAAGGCATGATTTTCTCCATACCAAAGGTTTAAACCATCTACTTTTACTTTTACTTTATTATCAACTGCCATTTTAATTTTTCCTTCTACCATTTAACTTCGAATTTTTTTCGTAAATATATTGCTATTGCATTAAGTGATATTAATACACTTAGTAAAACCATAATACCAGCAGCTGTTTTTTCTATATACATTCTCTCAGGCATTCCAGCCCATGTAAATAATTGTGCAGGCATAACTGTAGCTGCATCTAAAACACTAGTTGGAGCATCTGGAATAAATGCAATCATTCCTATAATAATTAAAGGAGCTGTTTCTCCCATTGCTTGTGCTAAACCAATAATTGAACCTGTTAAAATACCAGGAAAGGCTAATGGTAAAACGTGATCACGTGTTACTTGGATTTTTGTTAATCCTAATCCATAAGCTGCTTGTCTAATACTATCAGGAACTGCTCTTAGTGCTGCTCTTGAACTAACTATAATAATAGGCAAGGTCATAAGTGCAAGAGTAAGTCCACCAACTAATGGTGATGATCTTGGCATTCCAAAAAGATTAATAAATATTGCAAGTCCTAATAAACCAAATAATATAGATGGAATAGCTGCAAGATTATTGATATTTACTTCAATAAATCTAGTAAATTTATTATCTTCAGAAAACTCTTCTAAATAAATCGCAGTCATAACACCTAAAGGGAAAGCTACTAACATTGTAATTAATAAGGTTAGAATTGAACCAACCATCGCTGAAAAAAGTCCGGCATTTTCAGGAATTTTCGAATCACCATTTGTAAAGAAAATAGTATTAAATTCAGTTTTAATTCTTCCATGAGCTTTCATATCATCAACTAATGCTCTATCTTTATTTTTTAATTTATAGTGATGTCCTTTTAAATATTGATCAACTTGATCATCAGCTAAAACCCATTGAGTTTGAACTGTATCCATTAAACTAGGATTATTTTCAACTTTTCTTGGTAAATCTCTAAGCCATGATCTTGACACAACTCTTCTATATTTTTTGTCAACTGCAAATCTTGAATCATCAATTATTTTTTGATTATAAGTTACATTTACTTCCATATAAGTAGCTTTAAAAGCAGGTGTTCCTTTTCCTATAATATCAACTAAAAAGAATGCTAAAAAAGCAATTGAAAAGACTAATGAAGTTAATGTAAACCTCTTGAATCTTTTTGCACTTGCATGTCTTTTATTTAAAGTTGGGTCATAAAAAGGATTTTGTATATCTTTATTTTTTTTTCTAATCATAATGTATTCACTTTATATTTTTCTTTAAATTTTCTAATTAGAGACAATGAAATAATATTTAAAATCAGAGTAACAACAAATAATATTAATCCTAGTGCAAATGCTGAAAGTGTTTCAGGTGAATTAAATTCAAAATCTCCAACTAGTGAATTAACAATTGTAACCGTAACTGTTGTCATATCTTCTAATGGATTCCATGAAAGATTAGGTCGAAGTCCTGCTGCCATTACAACAATCATTGTTTCACCTAATGCTTTTGATAAACCAAGAAGCGAAGCTGAAATGATTCCAGGAAGTGCAGATGGAATAACAATATCTCGAATTGTTTCCCCATGAGTAAGTCCTAGTCCTAAAGCTGCTTTTCTCTGTGAATCTGGAACAGCTCTAATAACATCATCTGATAATGATGAAATTACTGGAATAATCATAATCCCCATTACAACACCAGATGCAAGTGCAGAGTTAAATGTAGCTTCTAAACCAATTGCATCAGCAGCTTTTACGATTAATGGTGCAACTGTAATTGCTGCAAAGAATCCATATACAACCGTAGGAATACCTGCTAATACTTCTAATAATGGTTTTAAATAATCTCGTGTATTTGAACTTGCATACTCACTCATATAAATAGCAGAACCTAATCCAACTGGAATAGCAACTAAAAGAGCAATAATAGTAATTACAAATGTCCCTGCAAAAATTGGAATTGCTCCAAATTTACTTCCTTCAACACCTGGTGACCATTCAGTCCCAGAGATGAAGTACCAAAAACTTCTTAATTTAAAAAATTCAATTGACTCAAACAAAATTGAGAAAAGAATACCAAATGTAGTTAATATTGAAATAGTAGAGGCAATAATTAAAGCTGATTTAATTAATTTCTCTCTTAATTCTCTTTGTTTATTTCTTGTTTCAAAAGTGCTCAATACTTTTGCCTTTATTTTAATTTATAAAGGATTATATAAAAGATTAGTTACAAAATGATTACAAGTTTTTTAAGAAGATATTATAAAAAGGGGTATGAAAATATTGATATAGTAATGAAAGATTTAGCTATAAAAAGGAGAAGAACTCCTTTTTATTTAGTGTTTAGCAGATAAATCAGCTAAAGTTAATTTAGATCTTTTTGAAACACTTGATCTAATTGCATTTCTTGCTTCATCAGGTAAAGCAATTAATCCAATTTCTCCTAGTATTCCTTCAGTCCCTATCATTTTTTCTGACATAAATAAATCAACATATTTATTCATTGCTGGAACATCTTTTGAATGTGAATTTTTGATATAGAAAAATAACGATCTAGATACTGGATATTTTGAAGATGAGATATTTTCAGGAGTTGGATGAATACCATTAATTGTAGCACCTTGTACTTTATCATCATTTTCTTCTAAGAATGAAAATCCAAATACACCAAATGCATTTTTATTTTTTTCTAATTTTTGAACAATTAAATTATCGTTTTCACCAGATTCAACATAAGCACCATCTGTTCTTACAATTGAGTATTTTTTATATCTTTTGTTTGCTTTTTTATCAGCTTTGTAAAGATCTGTATATACAGACATCTTTTTAAATGTTTTTTGCATTACTAATTCTTCAAATGCATCTCTAGTACCTGATGATTTAGGTGGTCCATAAACAATAATCTCTCTATCTGGTAATGAAGCATCAATATCAGACCATTTTTTATATGGATTTGCAATTAGTGTTTTCCCATCTTTTGAAGGAACTTCTTTAGCAACTGCTAAAGCTAAGTTTTCTTTTGAAATATCAAATGCAGCGTTTGATTTAGATTGAGCAAATGCAATTCCATCATAACCAATTACTGATTCTGTAATATCAGTAACTCCATTTTTTTCACACATTTTAAATTCTTTTGTTTTCATTCTTCTTGATGCGTTAGTAATATCTGGAGTATTTAAATCATTACCAGCACAAAATAATTTCATTCCACCACCTGAACCAGTTGATTCAACAACAGGAGTAGGAAAACTTGAAGTTGCACCTAATTCTTCAGCTACAGAAGATGAAAATGGGTATACAGTTGATGACCCAACGATTTTAATTTGATCTCTTGCACTTAAACTTACTGTTAAAGCAGCACTTGCTAATAAAGCTAATGATGTTTTTCTTATTGACATATTTTTCTCCGTAATATTTTTTATAGGAGAAGTTTAATATTTGTTGATTACAATTTGGTTACGGAAGGATTATATATATTTTTTATGGTTTTAAAATGAACTTTTCTTCAAACTCTTTGTATTCTCTAACAAATAGTTCTTCACAATTATCTGGTTTATAAATAACTGCTTTTACCCAAATATCATTTTCTTGAATTTTACAAAAATTGATTATTATATATGATTGTTTATTTTTATAGTGAGTATATATTTGATTTAATTGAAGCATTTAATTGAAGTAAAAAAGAAAACTAATGGATTATAATCCATTAGCCTCAATAAGTCTAGATTGATGATCAGCAATAAGAGGATCAATTACTTCATCAAATAAACCGTCATTCATAATATAGTCTAAACGATACAAAGTTAGATTAATTCTGTGATCACTTATTCTATTTTGTGGATAATTATAAGTTCTAATTCTTCCACTTCTATCTCCAGTACCGACTTGTTCTTTTCGGTCAGCACCTTCTTTTTGCATTTTCTCATTCATTTCTAAATCATAAAGTCTAGCTTTTAAAACTTTCATAGCTTTATCTTTATTCTTATGTTGAGATTTTTGATCTTGATTTGTTACAACAAGTCCAGATGGAAGGTGTGTGATTCGTACCGCTGAATCTGTAGTATTAACAGATTGACCACCATTACCACTAGCTCTCATAACGTCAATTTTTAGATCATTAGGATCAATTTCAATTTCAACATCATCTACTTCTGGCATAACTGCCACAGTAATTGCTGAAGTATGAACTCTCCCTTGTGATTCAGTTGCTGGAACTCTTTGCACTCTATGTGTACCACTCTCAAATTTTAATTTTGAGTATACAAGGTCACCTTTAATTAAGACTACAACTTCTTTGTATCCACCAGATTCACTATCATTAGTGTTCATGATTTCAACTTTCCAACCATTATTTTCTGCGTATATTAAGTAAGCTCTAAAAAGATCACCTACAAAAATAGCAGCTTCATCACCACCAGCACCAGCTCTAAGCTCTAAGAAGATATTTTTATCATCATTAGGATCTTTAGGAATCATTAGAAATTTAATTTCTTCTTCTAATTCTGGTTTTCTTGGCTCCAAGTCTTTTAGCTCTTCTTTTGCAAGTTCACCTAATTCATCATCATCTAGAAGCATTTTATTCTCTTCTATATCATTGATTAATTGGATGTACTCTTTAGCTTTATTAACAATTGGAGCGATACTTGACTGTTCTTTTGAAAGTTCAGTCATTTTCTTTATATCACTAGTGATATCTGGAGCAATTAATAATTCATTAATTTCTTCAGATCTATTAATAAAAGGCTGTAGTTTATCCTGTAGCATAATTTATTATTTTAATTGCAATAATTATATTGCGTTAACTGCAGTTTGTAATCTACTAACTTTTCTAGCAGCAGTTCCTTTTTTAAGAACACCTTTAGATACACAATGGTGTAAATATTTATTTGCAGTTTTCATTGCTACAGTTGCAGTATCTTTGTCTGCAGATTCAATTGCAGTTACTACTGCTTTAGTTACATTTTTGATTCTTGTTTTGTAGAATCTGTTTCTTTCAGTCTTTACGATTGTTTGTCTTGCTCTTTTTTCAGCTGATTTATGATTTGCCATTTTAATTAACCTCTTTATAAAATTTTTAAGGGTAGAATGTTACCCAAAACAACTTAAACTAAGTTTAATTTTAGGAAGATTTAATGAAACTATTTGGAACAGATGGAGTAAGAGGAGAGGCAGGTACTTTTTTAGATGCAATCACTGTATTGAAATTAGCAATGGCTGCAGGTATTTATTTTAGAAAACATTCAACAACAAAAAGAATACTTGTTGGAAAAGACACTAGAAGAAGCGGATATATGATTGAAAATGCCCTTGTAAGTGGGCTTACAGCTGTAGGTTATGATGTTATACAAATAGGACCAATGCCTACACCTGCTATTGCATATTTAACTGAGAGTATGAGATGTGATGCTGGTATTATGATTTCTGCATCGCATAATCCTTATGAAGATAATGGAATTAAATTCTTTGATAATCATGGTGATAAATTAAGTGTAGATTCTGAAAAAAGAATAGAAGAAATTTTTAGAGATACAGAAACTATGAGTTCTAATCAACTTACAGGTAGAAATATAGGTGCTTCAAAAAGAATTGATGATGTTATTGGAAGATATATTGTTTCTATTAAAAGCTCTTTTCCTAAAGATTTAACTTTACATGGTTTAAGAATTGTTCTAGATTGTGCAAATGGTGCTGCATATAAAGTTGGACCTACAATTTTAGAAGAATTAGGTGCAGATGTTATTACAATAAACCATAAACCAAATGGTTATAATATCAATGATAAATGTGGGGCTATGCATCCTGAAGAAGTATCAAAACTAGTAAAAGAATATAGAGCGGATATTGGTTTTGCTCTTGATGGTGATGCTGATAGACTAGTTGTTGTTGATGAAACAGGTGAAATTGTTGATGGAGATAAATTAATTGGAGCACTTTGTAAATATTTAAAAGATATTAAATTATTACAAGGTAATGCATGTGTTGCAACAGTAATGTCAAATAAAGCATTGGAAGATTATTTAGCAAAAGATGATATTAAATTACATCGTTCTAATGTTGGGGATAAATATGTTCTTGAAGTTATGAAAAAAGAGGGTATAAATTTTGGTGGTGAACAAAGTGGTCATATAATTTTCTCTGATACTGCAAAAACAGGTGATGGATTAGCTTCAGCACTTCAAGTTTTAGCCTTGATTCTAAAATCAGGTAAAAAAGTAAGTGAAGTACTAAATCCATTTGAGCTTTATCCTCAAATCTTATTCAATATGAAAGTAAGTGAAAAATTACCTTTAGCAGATATTAAAGGTTTAGATGAATTACTTAAACCTTTACGTGAAAAAGGTATGAGAGATTTAATCAGATATTCCGGAACAGAAAATAAAATTAGACTTCTCTTAGAAGGTAAAAACAAAAAAGATGTTGAAGACGGAATGGAAATATTAAAGTCATTCTTCAAAAAAGTTTTATGAAAAAAGAGTTACTTTTATCAATAATTATTTTTGTAGTTTTATTTTCAATTGACCAAATAGTAAAATTTGGATTTGCTAATTTTGATTGGAATAAAGAGGGCCCTTATATGTCTTTACATTTGGCATATAATTATGGTGTTGCATTTTCAATGTTTTCATTCTTATCAGAATATTTAAAATATATACAATTAGCAATGGTTACAGCTGGATTTATTTATTTATTGAATAATAAGAATTTATTTAAAGAATATTATTTGCCAATTGCCTTGCTATTTACAGGTGGTTTATCAAATATCTTGGATAGATTTACATATGGTGGAGTAGTTGATTACTTTTATTGGCATTATGGTTTTGAATTTGCAATTTTTAATTTAGCAGATGTAATTATAAATTGTGCGGTTGCTATTATTATTTATATGCAAATAAAACAATGGAAAAATGAAAGAAAACTTAAAAGTTAAATATTGTAATTTGGGAGCTTAAAATAAAATAAGCTATAATGGCAAAAAATTAAGAAAATTTAGAGAAAAGAGATTAATATGGGTCAAACGATAACAGAAAAAATTTTTAGTGAACACGTAGGCAAAAAAGTATTTGCTGGAGAAATTGTAAGAAGTCCAATTGATATGGTTATTGGAAATGATATTACAACTCCAATTTCTATTAAAGCATTTGAAGATGGTGGTTTTAAAAAATTAGCGAATCCAGAAGGTTTTGCAATTGTGCTTGATCACTTTATTCCAGCAAAAGATATTGCTTCAGCAAATCAAGCAAAGATATCTAGAGATTTCGCAATAAAATATGATTTAAAATATTTCTTTGATGAAAAAGATATGGGAATTGAACATGCATTATTACCTGAAAAAGGTTTAGTATTGCCAGGTGATGTTATCATTGGTGCAGATTCACATACATGTACACATGGTGGATTAGGTGCATTTTCAACAGGTATGGGATCAACTGATATTTCATTTGGAATGATTACAGGCGGTAACTGGTTTAAAGTACCAGAAGCTATTAAAGTTGTATTCAAAGGAAAACCAGCAGATCAAATTACTGGAAAAGATTTAATTTTAGAAATTATTAGAATCTTAGGTGTTGATGGTGCTTTATATAAAACTTTAGAATTTACAGGTGAAGCAATTCAATACTTATCAATGGATGATAGATTCTCATTATGTAATATGGCTATTGAAGCAGGTGCTAAAAATGGTATTGTAGCTTACGATGATGTTACAAAAGAATTTTTAGAGCAAACACGTGAGCTAAATGGTGGATTAAGAGCAGAACCAAAAATTCATTATTCAGATGATGATGCTACTTATTGTAGAGTAATTGAAATTGATACAGATAAATTAGAACCTGTAATTGCATATCCATTTTTACCATCAAATGGACACTCAGTTTCACAAGCAGTAGCTGATAAAATTAAAGTAGACCAAATATTTATTGGTTCTTGTACAAATGGAAGATTATCTGATTTTAAAGTTGCGTCAGAAATTTTAAAAGGTAAAAAAGTTGCACGTCATGCAAGACTTATCTTAACTCCAGGAACTCAAAAAATTCTAAGAGATGCTACAAAAGCAGGATATATTGATATTCTTATTGATGCAGGTGGTGTTGTATCAAATCCTACTTGTGGAGCATGTTTAGGTGGATATATGGGTATTTTAGGAGATAATGAAGTTTGTATCTCTACTACAAATAGAAACTTTGTAGGTAGAATGGGTTCAAGATCTTCAAAAATTTATCTTGCTAACTCAGCAGTAGCAGCAGCTTCTGCAATTTCTGGATATATTACAGACCCAAGAGGTTTATAAAAATGTCTAAGCCATTTAAAATCCCATGTGTGATTTTATGTGGTGGAAGAAGTTCACGAATGGGAGAAGATAAATCTCTTCTTCCTTTCTGTAATTCTAACTCACTAACTCAATATCAATACGATAAACTAAAACCTTTTTTTAGTGAAATATATTTGTCTTCAAAAATAGATAAATTTGATTTTCTTATAAATAAAGATAAATATTTAATATTAGATAGAAATGAAATATTCTCTCCAATTGTAGCTTTACAGACTATATTTAAAATTATAAAAACACCAAAGGTATTTATTTTAACTGTAGATACACCTTTAGTTTCAATTGATTCAATAGAAAAATTAATAAATGAATCAGTAAATAGTGATATTTGTGTTGCTCAAACACAAAGAGTACATAATCTATGTGGAGTATTCTCTACTAAATTAGATAATTTTATAAATAAAATGTTAATAAATGATATTCATAAAGTAGGATATTTACTTAAAAATAATAATACTAAATATATTGATTTTGATAATGATGATGAGTTTATCAATTTAAATAATAAAGATGAATACAAAAGAGCTTTAAGTATTATAAGTAAATCAAATAAATATATTTAAATTTTTTTCTAAAAAAAAGTTTATTATTATTAATTTTTTGATATCCTAAGCCAATAGAATAAATTAAGTTTAAGGAACTCATATGGCAAAAAATGAATTAGAGGAAGCATTAGAACTAGTTGATTCAGAAATTAAAAAAGTTGGTATTTCAAGAAGGGAAGCTTTTAAATTAGCAGGACTTGGTTCGGCTGCATTTTTAATGGGTGATACTACAGAAGCGGAGGCATCAACTTCTGCACAAGCTAGTGAAGCAAAAGGTAAGATACTAATTATAGGAGGAGGACTAGCAGGTATTTCAACAGCAGCTAGACTTAGTAGTACTTTAGTTACACCTGATATTACAGTTATTGAACCTAATCCTAAGTCAGTTTCATATCAGCCAGGTAATTCACTAATTGGAGGTGGAGTATGGGAAAAATCAGATGTTATATATGATATTAAAGATTTTCTACCTGCAGGTGTGAAATTAATTAAAGACAAAGCAATTGAATTTAATCCTGATGCGAATAAAGTGGTATTAGGTTCTGGGGAAACATTATCTTATGATTTTCTTGTAATTGCGGCTGGTTTAGTATTGGATTTTGGACAAATTAAAGGTTTAGAAGATTTAGGTGTTTCTCATACACAAAGTGATGGATCTAAAATAATTAGTAAATTCGCAGATTCAGGAGTAACATCTATTTATAATACAGATACTGCTGTTGAAACTTGGAATCAAATGCAAAAATTTATAGAAAAAGCAAAAAGTGGTAAGAGGGTAAAAGGTATTTTTACACATCCAAATACAGCAGTAAAATGTTCAGGGGCGCCTAAAAAGATTATGTATCTAACTAATGCTAGGTTAGTAGAAGCTGGGGTTAGAGATAATGCAGATTTAACATTTTATCCAAATGGTGGAAAAATGTTTGTTATAAAAGAGTATCACGATGCTATTGTAAAACAATTCGAAGCAAGAAATTTTAAATGGAATTATTTCCATAATTTAACAGAAGTGGATCTAGAAAATAGAATTGCTACTTTTGACAAAAGATGGGAAGAAAAAGGACCTTATGATGAAGACTTAGAAGAATATTCTATGATAACAAAACATCAAAAAGTAGAGACTCCTTTTGATTTTATGCATATTACTCCTCCTATGAAAGCACCTGATGAAATTGGAAATTCAGCAGTAGGTTCAGGAAAAGGTTGGGTACCTGTTAATAAAGAAACATTACAACATGTTAAATATAAAAATATATTCTCACTTGGTGATGTTGCAGCTGTTCCAATGGGTAAAACAGGTGGAAGTGTAAGAAAACAATATAAAGTACTTGTAGATAACTTAATTGCTGCTATGGAAGGTAAAGAGTTAAATGCTAAATATGATGGGTATACTGTATGTCCATTAATTACTGATATTGGAAAAGTAATGTTAGCAGAGTTTGATTGGACTAATAAACCAAGTCCATCATTTCCTTTAGATCCAACGCAAGAAAGATATATTTGGTGGTTATTAAAAGTTTACTTATTAAAACCAATGGTTCAATATGGACTTTTATCAGGAAAAGTATAATTTAGTAGGTATCTATTGATACTTACTATAGAATAAATAGATTTTATTTAGATATAAAAAAAAGGGATTGAAGAAAACTTCAATCCCTTTTTTAGTTTATGCAAATTTAATTATTTTAATGCATCTTTTGCAGAATTAACTAATGTTACAAATGATGTATAATCATTCATAGCCATATCAGCTAAGATTTTTCTATCTAAAGTAATTCCAGCTATTTTTAATCCGTTCATAAATCTAGAATAGTTGATATCATTTAATCTACAAGCTGCATTGATTCTTACAATCCAAAGCTTTCTAATATCTCTTTTTTTCTGTCTTCTATCTCTGTAAGCATATACTAATGAATGCTCTAATTGTTCTTTTGCTTTTCTAAAGTGCTTGCTTCTACCACTGTAAAAACCTTTAGCTGCTTTTAATACTTTTTTATGTCTTTTTCTTCTAACTACACCAGTTTTAACTCTAGGCATGTATTTCCTTTCTTTACCATTATTTTAAAAATAATAAGGTGTCAACAATAATTGTTGAACTTTTCCACAAAATGTGGAGGGACTAAAAAATCATTTGAAAATGATTACGCTTTGTTTAACATTCTTTTAACTCTTGTTGAATCCACAGCTGCAACAGTTTGTGGTCCTCTAAGATTTCTTTTTCTCTTTTGAGACATTTTCGTTAAGATGTGACTTCTAAAAGCTGATCCTCTTTTAATAGAACCATTTTTCTTTATTTTAAATCTCTTTAAAGCGCCACTGTTAGTTTTCATCTTTGGCATTGAAAAATCCTTTTTTAAATTTGCAGTTTCATTTATTAATGAAAAAGTTTTGGATTATACTTAAAACTTGTTTAATATATCTTTAAAAGAATTGTTGGGAGTTAAAAGAAGAGAGAGTAGAATCTCTTCTTTTTTATTAATTATGATTGTTTTTCATCTTTTTTAGGAAGAGCCATCATATTTACGTATCTTCCTTCAAGTTTTGGTTCTTTATCCATTACAGCTAAATCTTCAACCATTGGCCATACTCTTTTAAGTACGTCAACACCTGCTTTTGGATTTGCCATTTCTCTACCTCTTAAGAATACTCGAAACTTAACATGGTGTCCCGCTTCTAAAAATTCTCTAGCATGCTTAACTTTATAGTTAATATCATTATCAGCAATTTTAACAGAAAGTTTAATTTCTTTAACTACAATTACTTTTTGATTTTTTCTAGCTTCTTTTTTCTTTTTTTCTTGTTGGTATTTAAATTTTCCATAATCCATGATTTTAGCAACAGGTGGTTTTCCATCAGGAGCAATTAAAACTAAATCTAGTCCTAAATCATCTGCTGTTTTTTGCGCATCTCTTGTTGCAATAATTCCATAATTTGTCCCATCATCAGATGTACATCTTACTTCTTTTGCCATAATCATTTCGTTCATAATTACATTATTCTTCTTGTTGTCTCTACTCAAATTCTACTTCCTTTTTTTATTTTATTTAACATAGTTAAAAATTCATCTTTAGTCATATTTGACTGCTCTCTTGTTCTTCTATTTCTTAATGCAATTGTTTCATTAGCAACTTCTTCATCACCAACAACTACAATCATAGGAACTCTTTGTTTTTCTGCCATTCTAATTCTTTTATTTAAACTTTCGTTCATATCAAAGATTTTAGAATCCATTTCATCTTCTAATAGCTCTTTTTGTAACTGTTTTGCATATTCTACGTGAGTATTAGCAATTGGTACAAAAATTACTTGTGTTGGTGCTATTACAAATGGGAATTCACCAGCACAGTGTTCTGTTAAAATACCAATGAATCTTTCGAATGAACCTAAGATAGCTCTGTGAATCATCACAGGTTGTTCTTTATGTCCTTCATCGTTTATAAATTCAACATCAAATCTAGAAGGTAAATTCATATCTACTTGTATTGTACCACATTGCCACTTTCTTCCAATAGCATCTGTAATTTTAATATCAATTTTAGGACCATAGAATGCTCCACCACCTTCATCAATTCCATAAGGAAGGTTTTCTTCATCTAAAGCTTCCATAATACCTTTAGTTGTAGTTTCCCAAAATGCATCATCACCAATTGCTTTTTTAGGTTTTGTTGAAACTTCCATTTCATATTTGAAATCAAATGTTTTCATTAATGAATCAACAAATTCTAATACTTCGATAATTACTTGTTTTACTTGTGCTTGAGTACAAAAAATATGTGCATCATCTTGTGTAAATTCTCTAACTCTAAATAATCCGTGCATAGCTCCTGACATTTCATGTCTATGAACAACACCATATTCAAAAAGTTTTTTTGGTAAATCTTTATATGAAACTATATCATTTTTAAAGATTTGAATATGACCTACACAGTTCATAGGTTTCATTCCATATTTTTGACCATCAATCTCTGTGTAATACATATTTTCACCATAATTTGCATTATGTCCTGAAATATCCCACATAGTAGATTTTAAAATCTCTGGACCACGAACTGGTTCGTAACCTCTAATTCTATGAGCTTTATATAAAAGGTGTTCTAATTTTGATCTAAGTCTTGAACCATTTGGTAACCATAATGGTAACCCTGCACCTACATCTTCATTAAATGTAAATAGTTCTAGTTCTGTTCCTAGTTTTCTATGATCTCTTTTTTTTGCTTCTTCTAGCATTCTTACGTAATCATTTAATTCTTTTTTATCAAAGAATGCAATTCCGTAAATTCTTGTAATCATTTCGTTTTCTTCATCACCACCAAGGTAAGCACCAGCAACTCTTGTTAGTTTAAATGCTCTAATCATTCCTGTTGTTGGTAAATGTGGACCACGACATAAATCTTCAAAATCACCTTGTTTATACATCGTTAAAGTATCGTCTGTAATATTTTTTAAAACAGCTTGTTTTAATTCATCATCAGCAAATTTTGTAAGAATTTCTTCTCTTGAGGCTTCATATCTTGTTATTTTTAGTTTTCTACTTGCGATTTCTTTCATCTTTTTTTCAATAGTTGGTAAATCATCATCAGTGATTTTCTCATCTACTTTAAAATCATAGTAAAAACCTTCCGTAACAACAGGTCCTACGAAAAATTTTGCATCAGGATAAAGCTCTTTGATAGCTTGAGCCATCATATGAGCACATGAATGTCTAAGAATCTCTAAAGATTCTGCAGAGTTATCAGACTTTATAATATCACCTTCGATATTTAACGCTTCGGCAGTCTGAAGGTCATATATCTGACCTTCTTTTTTTATTCCTATTGGTTCCAATAGTTTCCTTTATAAATTAGTTATAATATTAAATTTAGCTTATTTTACCGCAAAGAGACTTAAAATAAATTATTTATAAACAAATTTAATAAACTTTTGTTACAATTAAGTATGATTTTAAATTTATCGAAAATAAAAACTGAAAGCTTACTATTATTTTGTAGAGATTTGATTCTTTCTTATAAAGATAAAGAAGATATTAGCACATATGGAGTAGATAAAGAATTAATTGTTAAATTTAATAAAATTAGTGATGAAATGCTAGTTCAAATAAATAATGTTACTTTTCCTACTAATTATTATATTAAAAATAAAAAG
This sequence comes from Poseidonibacter antarcticus, assembly GCF_003667345.1. NCBI lineage: Bacteria > Pseudomonadati > Campylobacterota > Epsilonproteobacteria > Campylobacterales > Arcobacteraceae > Poseidonibacter > Poseidonibacter antarcticus. Next base: position 13,026 of record NZ_RCWF01000005.1, on the reverse strand, counting down.
CATTATAGAATTAAAGCTATTTTAGATGGGTATAACTTTATTAATAAAGAAATATCAAAAATATTAGAGGATAGAAAAGCTTTTAATCCTTCAATGTTATATTTTTCATTACTCGCACTTTGGTTTAAAGAGTTAAATAAGGAATCTCATTCTAAAGAATATATATTTTTCACAATTTATACTTACGCAAATGTATATGATGAACTATTAGTAAAGATTAAAAATAGTAATTTTAAAAAGTTAAATATTGCAATGATTGAAATTGCTGAAGAAGTTATATATAAATTAGATTCTTTTTCTTTTAAATAAAAAGAAGGGAAAATCCTTCTTTTTATGATTTTAGAATCTATATCTCATATATGCTTTTATATCTTGAGCTGATTCAACTGCATTAGCAGCATTTGCATATGTTCCACCTATTTTATAAGGTGTTCCTTCTGCCCCAAAGAATGAATTACTTCCCATATAATCATAATCCATATAAACATATGAAACTCCAAAACTTAATGCTTTAGTTAATTGTTGAGTTCGATAAATTTCCCATGCCTGTCCTCTTGTTGATATTTTAGAACCAGCCATTGTATCTTCAGCATATGTCATCGATCTCCAATATTTACTACCTTTATTCCATTCTATACCAATTTTTGCATTATCAGGAGAAATAGGACAAGGTGCATTTACACCAATCCAAAATGAATGCCCCGTTTGAGAATTAGTTGAACCTAACATCCCTTTTTCATTAGGTCTTGTTTTACTCATTGCAGCTGATGCAAATACAACAGTATCATCTAACCAATCAGAAATACCATCTCCAATACCATCAACTTTAAACATAACAGTTGCTAAATCAATATCTCCAACATCAAGAAATTGTAAGTTTCCATAAGCGTCCATGATTTCAGAAGCTGTATTTTTAGATGCAGATTGAAATTGTGATAATTGTGTATTGTTGTATCCGATTAAATTCCATGCTCTTGCATAGTTCATATGTACTGAATATTGCCCATTATCATATGGAACAGCTATAATTCCTGCCATATCAATATTTGTATTTTTTGTATCATCACTAGTGTAATCAGTATTATCAAATTGAAATCTTGGTTTTGCATTTGTTAAACCTCTTCCTGCACAAAATTTAAGCCAAGCACCATCAATTCCTGTTACTTGATCAAGATTAAATTTTGCAGATGCACCATCAAATTCAACATTTACAGTATGAGAAAGAGGAGATTTTCTTTCTTGATCTGCTCTTAGATTTATCGCTAATCCATCAGTTGATGGACGACGACCAACTGATGCAGTCCATGAAACATCAGTTCCTAAAAAAGTATCATTTGAGTATAACCAATAAGCTTCTTTTATTTTTATTGAATTATCATTAGCATTTTCATTTGTTACCCAATCAAAATTTGAAAATCCTGCTTGAGTATTAGCTTGTGAGTGATTTGCAGAATCCCCAAATGCTTTTAAATATGATAGTGTTCCAAAAAAACTAGAGTTTTCATCTGCTTTATATTTCATACCAAGCCATAATCTATTTGTCATTAATGCATTGTTTTTAGATTTAGAACCATTTGCATGTTTATATTGTAAATTATCAACTTGTGTTCGAAAATCTACATCCCATTTTAGATTATCTCCGGCACCTTGTGCTTTTGCCAAACTAGCTTTTTTTGAAACCTTTGCAAGTTTCTTTTCGATTTTTGTGATTCTTTTTTCATCATCTTTTGCATTTTGTTTATTCATTTTAGCTTCAAGTGCAGCAACTTGAGCTTTTAATATTTGGAGTTGTTCATACATTTGTTTATTTAAATCATCTGCAAAACTTGCAGTTGATAATGCAGCAATTGTTGAAAGTAAAATAATATTTTTTTTCATAACCATCCTTATAATTAATTATTTGAGTATTATAAGATTAAACTATTTAAGTAGTGATTAATAAAATATAAGTAAATATTATAATTATAGGTCTAAGGCTAATATAGTTTTGATATTAGCCTTAAAGTTTTTTGTCTAATTAATGATTAACAAGAAGGAACATTTCCTGAGTCGTTAGCGAATTTATAAGTGAAATCATAAAGGTGTTGAATCCATTTGTCTTTGATTTCTGATTCTTTTACTTTTGGACAAATTTTTATAAGTTCTTCTTTAAATTTACCTTCTTCAAAAATAGTCTCCCACTCGTCTTGAGAGTGCTTTGCAGCAAATTTATCTCCACTCATACCACAAGAACTTTTGTATTTCTTTACAAATAGTTTTTGACCTTTTGTTGCGTCTGCTAATAATATTGTTGAGCTAATACCTAATATTAACGAACTTGCTAATGCGATTTTTAATAATTTCATATTTATCTCCTAATGAAAATTTAGATATAATCATATCTAATATATGTATAAATAAATCTTAGAATATAATTTAAATTAAAATGGAGTTGCAGTGAAGTATTTTTTATTAAAAGAATTAGTGAGGTATCTAGTAGAAAACACCCAAAATATAAAGCTTATTAAACGTATTGATAATAATATAATTATAATAGAATTTAATAATAGAAATATTATATATTTTGATATGTCAAAGGGTTCTAGTACGGTATTTAAATCACAAAAAATTTTAAATGCTAAGAAAGATTTTAATGCTCCTTTTGATGTTGCATTGCAAAAAAGATTTTATAATTCAAAAATAGAAAATATTGAAATGTATAACGATGATAAAATTATAAATATAAAAGTAAATTCTTCTTCATCATATAAAAAATTATCGACGATTTTACAGTTAGAATTTACAGGGAAACATACTAATATTATAATATTAGATGAAAATAGAATTATTATTGAAGCTTTAAGACATATAGATGAATTTTCATCAAGTAGAGTTATAAAAGTTGGGATTAAACTTGACGAAATCCCAAAACAAAACTTTATTCCAAAAATGGAAGTTGTTGAAGATATAGAAAAACATTTATATAAGATTTATGAAGAAAAAGAATCTAAAAATCTTGAAAATCTTAAAAAACAAAAAATAAGTCAAATTAAAAAGAAAATAAAAAAACTAGAAAAAACAATTAACTCTTTAGCAAAAAAAGAAGAATTAGAAGCAGAATCAACCTCTTTATATGAAAAAGCAAATCTAATTCTTTCAAATTTACACAATATTAAATCTTATCAAAAATCATTCAAAACTTATGATTATGAAGGAAATGAAGTTGAAATATCACTAGAAGAGTGTGCCTCACCATCAAGATATTCAAATGATTTATTTAAAAAAGCAAAAAAAGCAAAGCAAAAAGCTTTACATATATCACTAGAAAAAGATAATTTAGATGAAAAACTAGAATTCTTATATAGAATGGTAAATGGTTTAGAAAATGCAAAAGATATAGAAGAGTGTGAATTTTTATATCCAAAAAAAGAGAAAAACCAAAAACGAACGAAAAAAGCACAACCTTATGAAAGCTTCTTTTTTGAAGGTTTTAAAATAATGCTAGGAACAAGTGAACGAGAAAATATATTTTTACTAAAAAATTCAAAAGCAAGTGACTTTTGGTTTCATTTAAAAGATAGACCATCTTCACATGTAATAGTTCAAAACTCAAAAAAAACAATTCCAGATAGTGTAATAGAACAAGCAGCAGTAATTTGTGCAAAATTTTCAGTAGATTTTCCAGGTGATTATGAAGTAGACTTCACTCAAAGAAGAAATGTAAAAATCCAATCAGGTGCGAATGTTTTATATAATCCTTATACTACTATTGGAATAAAAATTTAAATTTACCCAAAATATAACCAAAAGCCAAAATTTAGTATAATCTTAGCAATTTAAACAATATAAGGTTTACTTAATGGCTAACATTATAAAAGAAAGTTCTACTAGAATAAAAACAGGTCTTGTTTTGATTATCGCAATGATAATCATTGGATATATTGATTCATATTTCTTAATATGGGCAGTTCTTGGAATATTGCTTATGATTTCAATTTCAGAAGCTAAAAAACTTTTCCAATTGGAAAGTGATAGTATTTATGTTTATTCAGCGCTTTTATGGTTTGCTGCATATTTTTATCCAACTCCAGAAGATTTAATTTTTATTGTTGCAATTGGTTATGCTTCTCAATTAGCTTACAAAAAAACGCTTGATAAAAAAATGTTTTTACCTCTTTTTTATCCAACAGCATCTTTTCTTTTTCTTTTATCTTTATACAGTGAATATGGTGTTATGACTCTTTTATGGTTATTAGTAGTTGTTGCCGGTGCTGATATTGGTGCATACTTTGTTGGGAAAAGTATTGGAAAAACTAAGTTTAGTGAAACAAGTCCAAATAAAACAATTGAAGGTGTTGTTGGTGGTGTGATTGTGGCTGCTATTTTAGGTACTTATTTTGCAAATGAAAATCTTCATATTATTTCTGCTGTTATCATTTCTATTATTGTTGCTTTTGCTTCTGTATTTGGAGATTTATTTGAATCTTATTTAAAAAGAGAAGCAAATATCAAAGATAGTGGAAGTATTTTACCAGGTCATGGTGGGATATTAGATAGAAGTGATGGTTATCTTTTTGGTGCTATTGTAATGTTGGTTCTTCTTAGGGTTGTAGGATGATTATTCTAGGTTCTACAGGTTCAATTGGAGTAAATACTTTAAATATTGCTAGAAAATTCAATTTAGATGTTGAAGTTCTAGTAGCTGGTAAAAACATAAAATTGTTAAATAAACAAATTGAAGAGTTTAAACCAAAAAAAGTAGTAATTGCAAATAAAGAAGATATTACAAAAGTAAATCATAGTGATGTATCTTTTGGTGAAAATGAAATACTAAATGCAATTGAAAATTCTAAAAGTCAAACTGTTGTAAATTCATTAGTTGGATTCTTAGGATTAAAACCAACACTTAAAGCAATTGAATGTGGAAAAAAATTAGCACTTGCAAATAAAGAATCTCTTGTAGCTGCTGGTAAGTTTATTGATTATACTAATCTTAGTCCAATTGATTCTGAGCATTTTGGTTTATGGTATTTACTTCAAGATAAAGCTATTGATTCTATGACAATAACAGCAAGTGGTGGTCCTTTTAGAGATTATCCACTTGATGAACTCAAAAATGTTTCTATAAAAGAAGCACTAAATCACCCAAATTGGTCAATGGGAAATAAAATCACAATTGATAGTGCTACTATGACAAATAAAATATTTGAGCTTATGGAAGCTGCTTGGTTATTTGATATACGAAAACTAGATGCAATTATTGAGACAAAATCTTTAATTCACGCAATGGTTAATTTCAAAGATGGAAGTACAACAGCACATATGGCAAATACTTCTATGCAACTTCCAATTGCTTATGCGATTTTAGGTAAAGTAGACACTTCTATTTTAGAACCAGTTGATTTAATCAAAGCAGGTTCTTTAGAATTTAAAAAAATTGAAACTTCACGTTATCCAATTTGGGAAGCAAAAGATGAGATAATAAATAATCTTGATTTAGGTGTTGTTTTAAATGCAGCAAATGAAGTTGGTGTTTCTAAGTTTTTAAACTCACAAATTGGCTTTTTAGATATTTCAAAAAAATCATTAGATGCATTAAATAAATTTAACAATGTAAAAATAAATACATTAGATGATATTTTTGCAATTGATAAAGAAGTAAGAGCATACTGTGAGTCTTGATTTATTAGTTCCTTTTGGAATACTTCTTATTTTAGTTGTTTATTTAATTTATTCAAGAAATAAGTTTGAAAAAGAAGTAGTTGAAGTATATGAAGAAAAACTTGAAGAGTGGAAAAAACATACAACTATACGCCAAAAAGAAAAAGAACCTATAAAAAAATTAGTAGGTTTAGTATATAAAACAGGTTACAAAGTAAATGTAGAACTTCTTGATGAAAGTGCAACTTCAATGTTGGAAAAAGGAAAATTTGAAATAAGTGAGATAAAAAAGGATAAATAATGAAGTATTTAATTCTATTTCTTATTTTTGTATCTTTATTAGATGCACAAATATATAGAAAAAGCTCAAAAGTTGTTGTTGATACTAATGCTAAACTTATGTGGGTTGATGATATTTCTGTATTAAAAGTATTAAAAACTCATGCTGATGCAATAACTTATTGTGAAGAATTGAACTTTATTGGATATTCAGATTGGAGAATTCCTAAAATTGAAGAGTTTAAATTAATTGTAGATAAAAAAAACCTTAAAAACTATATTAATAGGGCCTTTAAATATAATGTACCAGATGGATATTGGGCAGAAGAATCTCATTGGAGAACGTTATGGTTTTATGCTGATTATATGCACTTTGTAAGTGGTACAGCATATTTTGATAGTAGACATAAAAATAAATATGTTAGATGTGTTAGAAATATATAAAGAGAGTTTAATTTTGAATAAAAAAGTTTTAATATTACATGGATTAGGAGGAAGTGATTATCCTCATTGGCAAGCTAAATTGGCAGGAGAATTAATTTCTCAACATTATGAAGTATCTTTTCCATCTTTTCCTTCTAGAGATAATCCACAGTTAAAAGAATGGAAAGAATACTTAAAAAAAGAAATTAAGCATTTTCAACCAGATATTGTAGTTTGTCATTCACTTGCAAATGTATTATGGTTTCATTCTTGTGAGCAATTAGATATTTCTTTGGAAAAGTTAATGTTAGTAGCACCTGTAAGTAGAAATAGAGTTGTAGAAGCTGCAAGTACTTTTTATCCTTATCCAATTGTAAAAGATTTAAAAGCAAAAGAAGTGATGATGATTGCTTCAACAAATGACCCATATATGAGTGAAGATGAAGCTCTTGATTTAAAAGAAAAATTAAATGTTGAGATTAATGTTCTAAGAAATGCAGGACATATAAATGCCAATTCTGGTTTTGGTTCAATTGATTTTGCATTAGATTGGTTGACAAAATGATTTTAAGTATAGAAAGCTCATGCGATGATAGCTCAATTGCAATAACAAATATAGAAACTTTAGAACTTATTTATCATAAAAAAATATCTCAAGAATTACAACATAGTATATATGGTGGAGTAGTTCCTGAATTAGCTGCAAGACTTCATATAGAAGCCTTACCTAAAATACTTGAAGAGTGTGTAGAGTATTTCCCTAAACTTAAAGCAATAGCAGTTACATCTGCACCTGGATTATCAGTAACTTTAACAGAAGGTGTAACTATGGCAAAAGCTTTAAGTATTGCTTTAGATCTTCCTTTGATTTCTGTAAATCACTTAAAAGGTCATATTTATTCACTATTTATAGAAAAAGAAGAAGTTTTACCTATTACAATTCTTTTAGTTTCAGGTGGACACACTCAAATAATTGAAGCAAATTCTTTAAATGAAATGAATCTAATAGCAAGTACTATGGATGATAGTTTTGGAGAAAGCTTTGATAAAGTATCAAAAATGTTAGGACTTGGTTATCCAGGTGGTCCAGTTGTTCAAGAATATGGATTAAAAGGTGATGAAAATAGATTTGAATTACCAATTCCTTTAAGACAAAGTCCAAATATTGAGTTTTCTTTTTCAGGACTTAAAAATGCAGTAAGACTTTTAATAGAAAAATGTACTAAAGAAGATGGAACAATAGAACTTCAAGATAAGTATGATATTTGTGCATCTTTTCAAAAAACAGCAGTTGCACATATTATGCAAAAAACAAAAAAACTATTTAAGAAAAAAGTACCAACAAATTTTGCAATAGTTGGAGGTGCAAGTGCAAATATTCACTTGCGAACTCAAATAGAAGACTTATGTCAAAAGAATGGAACAGCTTTATATCTAAGTCAATTAAAATACTGTAGTGATAACTCAGCAATGATAGGTCGTGTTGCAGTTGAACAATATAAAATAAATGATTTTATTGAAGTAGATGATATTGATGTAAAATCTAGATTAAAAGGATTCTAAATGATATTTGAAATGGGTGCAAAACTTGATGGAGATAATCACGATACATCAAAATATGATGAAAAGCCAAAAAAACAAAAGCCTAGTTATAAGAATAATAAAAACAATAAACCAACAGCTCCAAGTACTTTTAATAAAAATGAGATTTTGCCAAAAGAACAACACCAATTAATATTTACTTATGAAAAAAGAAAAGGTAAACCAGTTACTTTAGTAGGTAGATTTTCTTTAAGTGTAGAAGATAAAAAAGAAGTACTTAAATTACTAAAGAAAAAACTAGCTTGTGGAGGTGCAATCAAAGATGAATGGATTGAACTGCAAGGTGATGTAAAAGAAAAGATTATCACTATTTTACAAGGTGATGGTTGGAAATTTAGAAAGTAAATGAGTTCTTATGATTAAAGACGCATTTAAAAAAGCTATAGTTGGTTTATTCTCAATGCTTCCTATGATTTTGGGAATAATCCTACTCCTTGGTATCTTTGATACTTATGTAACAAATGAAATGCTATCTTCTATTTTTATATCTAATAATTTTGTTGATAGTATAATTGGAACTTCAATGGGTGCTGTATTAACTGGAAATCCAATGATTTCATATATTTTAGGTGGAGAATTAACAGATTCAGGCGTATCCTTGTATGCCGTTACTGCTTTTATTTTATCTTGGGTAACACTAGGTTTTGTTCAACTTCCTGCTGAGGTTGAAGTATTTGGTGCAAGATTTACTTTTTATAGAACTCTATTTGCTTTCATCTCAACTCTTATAATCTCTATTTCTACTGTTGCTACTGTAAATTGGATTCAATCATGAATAAAAAGAAGAGTAATAAAATAGAGTTTAAAGGTCTTAAATTTCTTTTTTCCGTTATAATTATTTCTATAATAATTTTTTTATTTGATAGACAAAATTCTAGTTTATCACTTAGTAAAAGTTATGAAGTATTATTAAAGCTTTTACCTATTTTTGTAATGATTATTGTTATTACAACTTTGATAAACTATTTTTTCAAACCAAAATCTATTATGAAACATTTTGGGAAAGATAGTGGATTTAAAGCTTGGTTTTATGCCTTATTAGGAGGAATTTTAAGTCCTGGACCAATGTATGTTTGGTATCCAATGCTTAAACAATTAAAAGAAAATGGATTAAAAGATGGTTTACTTGCAACTTTTATGTATACAAGGGCTATAAAAATACCATTTATTCCTATAATGATTGATTATTTCGGAGTACTTTTTACAATGATTCTTTTCATTTATATAATAATTGGGGCAGTTGTTCAAGGTATATTTATAGAGGCTTTAAATAAAAAAATAAAATAGGACTTTTTATGCAAAAAATATTTAATGAAGTATCTTCTTTAGATAAGAGATGTTACGAAGAACTTGGCTTAAGTGAAGACTTATTAATGGAACATGCAAGTTTAGCTATGTATGAATATATCAATAAACATTTTGATATATCTTCAACAATTTTAATAGTTTGTGGAATGGGTAATAATGGTGCAGATGGTATTGCTTTATCTCGTTTACTATTTAATAAATATGATGTAAAACTTTATATTCCATTTGGTGTTAAATCACAAATGGCAAAACTACAATTAAAAAGAGTAGAACTCTTAGGTGTAAATATCACTTCTGAAATCATAAACTGTGACATAATAGTCGATGCATTATTTGGAAGTGGGTTAAATAAAGACCTAAATAAACAATCTCAAGAAATAATAAATACTCTAAACTCTATAAAAGCTTATAAAATAGCATGCGATATTCCAAGTGGAGTAAATAATATAGGACAAATTACTACTTGTGCCTATGAAGCTGATACGACTATTACAATGGGTGCACTTAAAACTTCACTTTTTTCTGATATTGCAAAAGATTATGTAGGGGAAATAGAAGTTGCAAACTTAGGTGTTCAAAGAGAAGTGTATGAAACAAATACAAATAAATACCTTTTAGATAAAGAAGATTTAAAACTACCACATAGAAATAAAAAGAATTCACATAAAGGTTCGTATGGACATTTAAATGTAGTAGCAGGTTCTAAAGTAGGCGCAGGAATAATAGCATCAAAAGCAGCCTTTGGATTTGGTGCAGGAATTGTAAGCGTATTAGCAAATGAAAAACTTGATTTACCTTATCATATTATGCAAACAAATTCACTAAGCAAAAATTGTACAGCAATAGCAATTGGTATGGGTCTTGGAGAATATAAAAAAGCTTGGGCAAGAGATATTTTATCGACAAATGTTCCAAAAATAGTTGATGCAGATTTATTTTATGATGAGTTATTACTAGATTTTTTAGATGAAGATATTGTTTTAACTCCACATCCAAAAGAGTTTTGTGCATTTTTAAAATTATGTGATATAGCAGATATATCTATAAATGAATTACAAAACAATAGATTTAAGTATGTAGAGAAATTTTGTTCTAAATATCCAAAAGTAGTTTTATTATTAAAAGGAACAAATGTAATAATTTCACAAGGTGAAAATTTATACATAAATACTTTTGGTTCAGCAGTTTTAAGTAAAGGTGGAAGTGGTGATGTTTTAAGTGGATTAGTAGGTTCTTTACTTGCACAAGGTTATAAACCAATTGATGCAGGTATAAATGCTAGTTTAGCTCATGCCTTAGCAGCAGCAAACTACAAAAAGAATGATTTTTCACTAATACCATCAGATTTAATAGAAGAGGTAAGACGATTATGCATATAACACTAATACAAACAACATGTGCTTCTAAAATAGAAGCTAAGAATATTGCTAAAATCTTAATTGATGAAAAACTTGCAGCTTGTGTGCAATTAAGTGAAATTGAGTCTTTTTACAATTGGAATAATGAGTTTTGTTGTGATAATGAAACACTAATTAGTATAAAAACTAGAAAAGAAAACTTTGAAAAAATCAAAAGCAAAATTAAAGAATATCATAGTTATGATGTGCCTGAAATTATCGAAATTGATATAACAAATGCAGATAAAAAATATTTAAAATTTATAGGAGAAAATACGGATGAGTGAAATGTTAAAAGTTGGTAAATATGAATTTAATAGTAGACTAATAGTAGGTTCAGGAAAATACCCAGACTTTCAAACAACAAAAGATGCAACAATAGCATCAGGAAGTGAACTAATTACAGTTGCAATTAGAAGAGTAAATATAACAAACCCAAATGAAGAGAATTTATTAGAATATTTTAAAGATACAAATATAAAACTACTTCCAAATAGTGCAGGTTGTTTTACAGCCCAAGAAGCTATTACAACATTTAGACTTATGAGAGAGGCTACAGGTATTGATCTTATCAAACTTGAAGTAATAGGTGACGCACAAAAAACTTTATACCCTGATGTAATTGAAACAATCAAAGCTTGTGAAATTCTTAAAAAAGAAGGTTTTACAGTTATGGCTTATACAAGTGATGATCCAATCATTGCAAAAAAACTTGAAGATGCAGGTGCAGATGCAATTATGCCATTAGCTGCACCAATTGGTTCAGGACTTGGAATTCAAAATCCATACAACATTGCATTTATTAAAGATGCAGTAAAAGTTCCAGTATTAGTTGATGCAGGATTAGGTTGTGCAAGTGATGCTGCAAAAGCTATGGAATTAGGTGCTGAGGGTATTTTAGCTAATAGTGCAATCTCTCAAGCACAAAATCCAATGCAAATGGCAGAAGCATTTAAATATGCAACAATTGCAGGAAGATTAAGCTATTTAGCAGGAAGAATCCCCAAAAAACCGTATGCGACAGCTTCATCTCCTGTTGATGGATTGATTCAATTTTAGATGAAAAAATAGAAAATAGAAAGAAATTTCAAAATTCTTTCTATTTTCTTTCATTTACTCTTGACATAATTAAATATACATTGTATAATTCCGTCCACTTTTCATAAGAAGAGTAATTGTTCGGAGTGTAGCGCAGCCTGGTAGCGCACCTGGTTTGGGACCAGGGGGTCGAAGGTTCGAGTCCTTTCACTCCGACCATTTTATAAACGGTAGGTGTAGCTCAGTTGGTTAGAGCATCTGGTTGTGGTTCAGAGGGTCGCCGGTTCGATTCCGGTCACTTACCCCATTTAAAAATTTACAAATGCTTCCATAGCTCAGCTGGATAGAGCAACGCCCTTCTAAGGCGTAGGTCGCACGTTCGAATCGTGCTGGGAGTACCACTTTTTAATCTTTTTTGAAAAAAGATATATATGCGGATGTGGTGAAATTGGTATACACGCTAGACTTAGGATCTAGTGCTTTACGGCGTGAAGGTTCAAGTCCTTTCATCCGCACCATTTATACTTAAAGTATCTTTTAGTTTACTAAAATTTATACTTTTGCGGGAATAGCTCAGTTGGCTAGAGCCTCTGCCTTCCAAGCAGATTGTCGCGAGTTCGAGTCTCGTTTCCCGCTCCATTAAAAAGCCATAAATAAAAAGTTTTTGACTTTCTATTTATGGCTTTTTTACTTTCTCAAATGCTTCCATAGCTCAGCTGGATAGAGCAACGCCCTTCTAAGGCGTAGGTCGCACGTTCGAATCGTGCTGGGAGTACCACTAAAACATACTAACGTAATAATTTATCCCTCTCTAAATAATTATTTTTATGTAAACAAAATAATAAAGGATAATCATGTCAATAATTGATGTAACACTAACAGAAAAAGAAGAAGTTTGTATAAGACTTGTTCAAAACAATGAAAACATATTTGATGCTTGTAGTAAAGCAGGAATAATACTTTCATCTGAATTACTTACTGTACTTAAAAACACTACTAAATAATTGTTAAATTCTATAGGCTCATTACCTATAGCAATTGAACACCTCATATTAAAAATTCCAACACTATTTCAAAATCACACTAATATCAAAATTATAACTTTCTAATCGTTACACTTCTAATATGAATCTACAAATTTATTATAAAACTAACTAAAATATAAAAAACCCATAAATTAACAAATTTAAGCGAACATTTAGCAAATCCCCTTGACAAAGCAAATAAAACCCCCTATAATTCCCGTCCAATTTAAGTGACACCAAGTGTTACGAAAAATGGATGATCTTTAACAATGTAATTTAAGTTTGTAAAGTAATCTTTATAAACTGAATATAAT